>DAOVFI010000422.1 GCA_030673005.1 Planctomycetales bacterium | reverse complement strand
CGCCAGGTATTACGGGACTAACATCGGATGCGAAGACGACGGAGGTGAGTGCGGCGGCGCTACAGGATTCACCGGCGACATCCGCATCATCCCCCAGCCGGGAAACGAGCTACCTTTTGGAATGCGTAAAAAATACACGCTTTCAGTACAACCAAACTCGTACGAAGAACTGAATTAGTTGGATTAGGTCGGGATGAAGCGAAGCGGAGTCCCGGCAATTCGGCTTCGCACTGACAATAACAATACATAAGATCACAACAGATATGATTTGCCAACGGAGGCAAGATTCAAACAAATAGAGGCGTCCCAACATGGGCGCCGGTCTATTTTCCTTAGGAGGAAAACAAACATGAGAGCAAAGTACAAGTCAAATTGTGGTTGTCGCCGCGGTGTCGCTTATGTCCTTGCCCTTCTGCTGCTGGCGATATTCAGTACGCTGTCGGTGGCGATGGTCGGCGCCACGGACCTGAACCTGCGCAAGAGTGAGAACTGGCGCCAGGCCCAGGAGGCGCGCCTGGCCGCCGAGAGCGGAATGGACTTCGCCGCCTACACGCTGAAGACCCTTCAGAGCGAAGGCTACTGGGAAGGCCAGCCCGACATGCTTGCGATTGCCTACGATTACCTGGCCGGAAGACTGGAAGGAACGGGCAACCTGGAAGATGAAGCCGTCTCGCTGTCAGAAGCAGTATTATCGGTGCCGAGCATCTCATTGGGCCAAAACGGCTCCAGTTTCAGTTTCACCCTCACACAGATTGACGAGACGACGATTCGGCTGACCGTAACGGGAAGTTGTGGTTCCTGCACTCGAAAATTGTCCCTCGATTACCAGATCAAGGAAGACACTCGCGTGATGCATTATGCCGTAGCCAGCAGTTCGCGGATTTTCATCACCGACGAGGCCGTCATAGACGGCGACGTTTGCAGCAATTGGACACAAACCTACATTTGCGGTTACGAGGTTCCACCATTCCTGATGGAGGAAGGCACGTCCGTAATCGGCCAACTCAAGACGGTCATGAGCCAGTCGGAGTTTGAAGAATACAACTCCGACGATTGCATCGAAGGCGATCACGAGGGGCTTGGCTATAACGAGCCGGACTTCGGCGGGTACACCACCGACGACTTCAACACGTCCAGTTACAAGGAAGGCACCACGAACATCACCACCCTGGACCCGCCGGATTACTGGCTGAATCAGGACCCGTTCCCCGACGCCAGTAATTACCGCCGGCGTATCGATCGGCCTGTGTACGAGAACCGAACCTTCGACAACGTCTATGTCCCCGTCGGATACAATCCGAAATTCATCAACTGCACGTTCCAGAGGATCATTTACGTTGATGTTGATGAAACCAAGACGCTGGAGGATTGGCCGCACTCCCAGCAACATTATGTCGATCCCAACGAGGAGTGCAGCAATAACGTGATATTCGAAAGCTGTACCTTCGAGGGAGCGGTTGTCACGGGCGTTCCGCGAAGTTACTGGTGGACCCAAAACGCACTGACCTTCGAGGGCGAGACGACCTTCACCAACGACTACATGCCTGAGAGCACCATAATGGCGCCCAATTTCGGCGTCGATATCGGCGGACGCGGATACGACAGCGAGGATAATCCCGACAGCAAACTGACCGGCATCATTGTCGGAGGGATCGTCGATATCCGAGGCACGGCCTACGTTGAAGGTACAATCCTCAGCATGTTCTGCCCCGGCGAAGAACTGCTGGGCTCATCGGCACGATACTACGGCACGAACATCGGCTACTATTACGACGGTGGTGAGTGCGGCGACGCGGGAATACCCGGCAACATCTGCATAGTCCCCACGCCGGAGTATCAATTGCCCTACGGCATCCGCCAAAAGTACACGATCAAGGCGATGACTTCCTCGTACAAGGAATTGAAACCGTAACCAGCGACCACGTGCACGTACTACGGGTGAAACGTGGCATAGGCATCCCGCCAATGTTCCTGCGCCACATACGACAACCACGGGTGAGAATGCCTGTGCCACGAGACAGAAGGTGAGTAGGTAGTAGGTAGGGTGTGCAGGTTTTGTTTCCTGCACCTGTCTGCCTGCCTACCGGCAGGCAGGCAGGTGCAGGGAAAAGAACCTCCCACACCCTACACACTGATCCACGCACAGGTAGTCAAGAATGATCCCAACGCCTTGAAGTCGGTTCCGAATGATAATCCCGGCCCGCAGGTGCTCCCGCGGCGGGAGCAGATGCCGAATGCGCCGTTGCGACAGAGGTCGCGATAACGGCGACACACTCGCTACCGAATCGTCCTGTGGCGGTATTTCAGATACAGGGAGATGTCTATCGCAACGAACAGGCCGTTCAGTGGGTACAGGAGGGTAACTATTTGAAATTCGCCGGTTGAAAGAGCGATAACGATCTTTCCGATCAGCCCGGAGATGTATCCGACCAGGATCAGCACCATGAAGCCGAGGCTCTTGCCTTTAACATGGCGCGTCCTGAGCGACTTGAGGACA
>DAOVFI010000707.1 GCA_030673005.1 Planctomycetales bacterium | reverse complement strand
TACACAATGGAGTTCAGCCACTACGACCCGGTCCCCGGAAACGTCCAGCAGCAGATAATCGCAAACGCGCAAAAGGCGAAAGAACAGGACAAGTAATCAGAAATCCGTAGATCGGAATACCCTTGATCAAAACTACACGCTATTTCCGGGAGCAAGTGCTTCGAAAGCGTTCCTATTTGCGGATCGAATGGGTAGAATCAGTATTGGACAACCCCGTGCGCCGGGAAGTACAGCCGGACGGGCGTATCCGCTTTTGGGGCTTCGTGGAGGCGTTAGGCAAAGTGGCACTGCGCGTGGTAACACTTGAGGACGGGGAAACCGTCCACAATGCCTTTCCGGACCGCCGTTTTGTACAACCGGGAGCGAAAGATGAAGATTGAATACTATCCCGAAACCGATTCTCTTTACATTGACCTGGGCGAAAGCGACAGCGCCAGTTCTATCGAAGTAGCCGATGGAGCGGTGGTTGATCTTGACAAGAATGGTAACATTGTCGGGATTGACATCGATCACGCCAGCAAGAAATTGAACCTCACGCAAATTGAGACGGTTTCACTTCCGGCAAAGACCGTCAAAGTCGGATAATTTCGTTACCAACTTTCAAAGATTGTTACCGGGCACGAGGTATCGGTAACAAGGAAGGAGACTTTTAAGAAATGGGCAAACTAGCGATAACGGGCGGCACGCCTGTTCGGGCGACGCCGCAGGAATGGGTTAAGTGGCCTCAACACGACCAGGCCGAGTGCGAGGCGCTTGCCCGCGTCGCAAACAGCGGGCGGTGGCAGCAGGGTCCGGAAGTGGCCGAGTTCGAGGAGATGTTCGCGAAATATCAGCACGCCAAGCACGCCATCTGCGCCAATAACGGCACGGTAACGATGGAGATCGCGCTTCGGGCCTTCGGCGTCGGCGCCGGCGACGAGGTGATCATCCCGCCGCTGACGTTTTGTGCGACGGGTCTGTGCGCGCTGATGGTCGGGGCCGTACCGGTCTTCGCCGACGTCGAGCGGCATAACGGAAACCTCTGCCCGAAGGCGTTCGAGGCCGCCGTTACCGACCGGACGCGAGCGGTCATCCCTATCCACTACGGCGGCACGCCGGCCGACATGGATGGGATTATGGAAGTCGCCCGCAAGCACGACATCAAGGTCATCGAGGACGCCGCCCACGCCCACGGCAGCGAG
>DAOVFI010000757.1 GCA_030673005.1 Planctomycetales bacterium | reverse complement strand
GCCTACGCCCAGCCGGCTGAAGAAACGGGAAATTGGCTTTGTCCGTGCGTAATTCGCGACCACTTCGATGAGTTCCTCCAGGCTGCTCAAGATTGCCACGCCAGGCCGATTGACGACGAGGCTGCGGCCGCACTGGAGGATTCGGAATATCATTGTGGTATGATTGAATACGGGAGAGACTATGATCGGCTGAGCGGTACGGTATGGAACAATCGCTACATACGACGGCGGGAACTCCTGTCTGTCGGCAGGCAGGATTTGGTGTGTTAATTCATATAGTACAGAATGAAAGGAGTAAATCGTGTTCGAGGTAATCAACAAGGCGTTTATGGTCGGCGTAGGTTTGGCGGCGATGGCGGGCGAAAAGATTGACGAGGTCGCAAAGGAACTTGCCGAAAAGGGAAAATTGTCGGAAAAGGAAGCGCGAGAACTGGCCGAAAACATGGTAAAGAAGTCCACCAAGGCCAGGAAAGACCTCCAGACGCAGGTCGAGAAGTGGCTGGAGCAGTCGCTTCACAAGATGCACCTGCCGGCGAAGGAAGACCTGGACCGCCTCGAAGCCCGTATCGCCAAACTGGAACGGGCCAGGAAGAAAAAGTAACGGGGACGTCCCGTGGCACAGGCGTCTCGCCCGTGGTTTGTAGTACGGGCGTCTGGCCCGTGAGCGATTCATGGCCGAGACGGCCATGCCACGCACGGGCGAGACGCCCGTGCCACGGAGAGGCCCGTTTTTCATAGGTTCCATTGGAGATATAGATGCCGATTCGCGGACTGGGTTTTATCGGCCGGCGGTACCGCCACCTCAACCGATACCGTCAGATCGTTTCGGTAATGCTGAAGCACGGTTTCGGCGACCTGATGGTAACCATCGGCCTGCGCCGACGTCTGGGTTTAGGCAAACGGAAGGACGGCTCGGGACAAGCCGTTGGGAAACAGGTCGATCGGGTCGCTCCTCCGACGCGGTGGGAGCGGATACGGATGGCCATGGAGGAACTCGGCCCGTCCTTCGTCAAACTTGGACAGGTCGCCGGCACACGCCCG
>DAOVFI010000418.1 GCA_030673005.1 Planctomycetales bacterium | reverse complement strand
TCATAACCGCACCTTCTCGCGCGAAAAAAACACGCCGGATTAAATTGTAAGCGAAGTTGGCGGGTTTGTACACACTCCCAGGAGAGCCAATGCTGCGAAACGGACGGGTGGCACGGTCAAACGAAGTTTGGCCGTGGCTCAAACCAGAAGTTTCCATCACGGCCAAACTTCGTTTGATCGTGCCACCCGTCCGTTTCACCACTTTGACCCTCTTGGGAGTGTGTACAAACCCGCCAACTTCGCTTACAATTTAATCCGGCGTGTTTTTTTCGCGCGAGAAGGTGCGGTTATGAGAACTCCCGTATTCCTGTACATTGTTGCGGCGTTATGGTTTCTTCTTTCGGCGCATGGGTCGGCGTTGGGCACGGACCGGTCCGGAACCACTCAGCCGTCCGCCGCCCGGTCCGCAACGATGCCCCTGGCGCCGCTGACATTGCCAGCCGATAAGCAACTGAAGGTGATGCCGATTACCCAGGCTGGTTCCGTCGAGGAGGCGCTCAGGTTCAGCAAAGATGAGAAGATCATCCTTGAAGACGTCAACGACGGCGACAGTCAGTTGGACACCTCTGCCCTGAACGTGCTGCTGCGACGGGCGGAGATGCTTCCGGAGGGAACCGGGACGTTTGAAGAGGCCGAGCGCCCCAATCCGAAGGATTTCTGGCGGGAGCCGCAGCGGTATCGGGGGCGGTTCGTGCAGGTCGAAGGTCTCTACGCCGGCAGGACCACGCCGTGGACGGAAAACGTTACACCGTCCAGGTGGTGGGGCAAACGCGACGTCTGGATGGTGGAGCTGTATGAACCGAAGACAGAAAAAATCATAATTGTTTTCCTGACGCGAAAACCGCCGCCCGGGCTTGCCAGGGGCCGACCTTTACGATTTGCCGGCATTTTCTATAAAGTAGTTACGCTGCCGGAGGACCCCGAGACGGGCGATTCGTCCAAAACGCACGAACATCCCGTCATCGTGGTGAAGACGCTGTTTCACCGCCAGTCGGCAGTCCGCTTTCCGTCATGGGCGCTGGCTGCGATAGTTGTGGTAGTGGCGATGATGCTGACGGCGTTTATGATGCTCCGTCGCAAGGTTGCTCGCCAGCGCGCCGCCGCCAGGCGCGAATATACACCGTTGAGATTAGATGAAGCCGCCGGCGAAGACGTACCAGACGGACAGAAAGTGGATGACGAACTTGTCCGCCAGATCGAATCCTATCGCCTTGAAAGACGGAGCGAGGATGCCGATGACACGTGAAATTAAAGTCGAACTGGCCGAGCGTTCCTACACGGTTGTCGTCGGCGTGGACCTGCTGGGCGAGGCCGGTCGGATAGCGGCCGCGTCGGCGGGCAAGCCGGACCGGGCCGTTATCATCACCGATTCGCTCGTCGGTCCGCTCTACGCCGTCGCCGTCGCCGCCGGCCTGTCCGCCACCGGCTGCCGCTGTGAGACAATCGATTTTCCCGCCGGCGAAGAGCACAAGAACCTTACCACCTATGGCTCCGTAATGGATCGGCTTTTATCCCTGAAACCGCCGATTGATCGCCGTTGCCTTATCGTCGCGCTTGGCGGGGGGGTGGTGGGTGACCTTGCCGGTTTTATCGCAGCCACCGCTCTTCGCGGGCTTGATTTCGTCAACGTGCCCACCACGCTGCTTGCCGACGTGGACGCCGCCGTCGGGGGAAAGACCGGTCTGAACGCATCGGCCGGCAAGAACCTTATCGGCGCCTTTCATCAACCGAAGGCGGTGATAATGGACGCCGCCGTACTCAAAACCCTGCCTCCGGCCCAACTCGACAACGGCCTGGCCGAGTGCGTCAAGCACGGCGTCATCCGCGACTGGTCGTTGCTGGATTTCATTGAAGAAAACGCGGCGAAATTTGTCGCCGCCGACGTCGGTGCCCTGGCCGAATTGATCGGCCGAAATGTTGCGATAAAGGCCGCCGTTGTCTCTGACGACGAGCGCGAGGCGGGCGACCGGGCGCACCTGAACTTCGGGCACACCATCGGCCACGCCATCGAAACCGCCGCCGGATACGGCGCCGTCTCGCATGGACAGGCCGTCGCTCTTGGAATGATAGCCGCATTTCACATCGCCGCCGATCGTTCGCTCATCGACTCGACGACGGCGGATCGTGTTCGGCAAATCCTCGTCGGGCTGTCGCTTCCGGTCCGGTTTGCCGACCTGCCGGACCTGCCCGCCGCCGCGCGCGACCCGGCCCGGCTCCGCGAAATAATGGCACACGATAAAAAGAACATCGACGGCATAGTCCGTTTCATCCTCCCGACCGCCCCCGGCAGCGTCGCCACCTTCGATGACGTAACCGACGACCACATCGCCGCCGCCATCGCCGCTCTGGGGTCGTAGATGTAAGGTGTGGAAGTCATAGCCGTAGGGTGTGCAGGTTTTGTTCCCTGCACACCAGATTGGTGGATGGATGAAGGATTTGGTGTGCCTGCCGATCGGCAGACAGGCAGGAAAAAGAATCTGCACACCCTACCGACTACCGCTTCGGCCCAGCCTACCCACTCTACCGGCTT
>DAOVFI010000750.1 GCA_030673005.1 Planctomycetales bacterium | reverse complement strand
GTGGTTCAGCCTCGGGATGAATGGCGGCAAATATTCAATGACGCATGGCGATTCATGCGTGATTACTTCTACGACCCCTATATGCACAAGGTCGATTGGCCGGCAGTGCGCAAACAATACGAGGCCATGTTAGACGACTGTGTATCCCGCCGCGATGTCGGGTATGTCATTGCGGAGATGATTAGTGAAGTCAACGCAGGTCATACGTATTACGGCGGAGGCGATGTGGACTCCGGCCCTCGGCAGTCAATCGGCTATCTCGGAGCGGACTTCGAGCTCGACCAGGGATACTACCGCATTGCGAAGGTTTATGAGGGCGGCATTTGGGACGCCGACGCACGCTCTGCTCTGCATGAGCTGGACGAGAAGGAACGCGAGCAGTTTAAGTATCTGTTCAAAGTCAATGGCGTTCCGGTCGATACCTCAAAGGCGCCCTGGGCGGCTTTCGAAGGCCTGTCCGGTCAAACCGTGACGCTGACCGTCGGGGCCAAACCTAATCCTGAGGAGGCTACGAATGTAGTTGTGAAGCTGCTGGGTTCCGAATACAACTTGCGTTATCGGCATTGGGTTGAGAGTAATCGTCGGCATGTCGAAAAAGAATCCGACGGCCAGGTTGGGTATATACACGTACCGGACACTGGGAGCCGGGGACAACGCGAACTCTTCCGCCAGTTCTACGGCCAGATGAATAAGGGCGCGCTAATCATTGATGAGCGCTGGAACGGAGGCGGTAATATTGCCGACAGGTTTATTGAGCTGCTGAACCGTCCAATCTACATGCATATCTTTGAGCGTTACGAAAACGACTGGCGGGTTCCAACTCTGAGTCACCAGGGCCCCAAATGCATGTTAATCAACGGCGAGGCAGGCTCCGGCGGGGACATCTTTCCCTACCTCTTTCGCAAAGCCGGGCTGGGAAAACTCATCGGCATGCGCACCTGGGGCGGCGTTATCGGTATTTCCAGGAATCCGTCCCTGATTGACGGCGCTCGAATAACCGTGCCGTTCATCACCTTCTACGAAACCGACGGCACGCTAACTATGGAAGGGCATGGCGTGGAT
>DAOVFI010000003.1 GCA_030673005.1 Planctomycetales bacterium | reverse complement strand
CATGGACAAGAGTGAGATTACCGAACGCGTTGCCAAGGTAACCTGTGAAGTTTTGGGCGTTACGCCCGACATGGTCAAGCCCGAGAGCGATTTTGTGTTCGATCTTGGTGCAGAGAGCACCCAGTCGGTCCAACTCGTCGCTGCCTTCGACGAGGAATTCGACATAAACATGGACGCCGAGGACGCATTGGACGTTCAGACCGTCGGCGACGCCGTGGAATTTATCGAAAAATACGTCAACAAGTAGGCTTGTGGCACGGGCGTCTCGCCTACCGGCAGGTAGGTCTCGTCCGTGAGTCGTAGTCGTAGGGGGTGCAGGTTCTGCCTGCCTACCGGCAGGCAGGCAGAACCTGCCGCACCCACAAACTACGGACTTGCTTGTCCGATAGACGGCGATTCGCTACAATCTCAACTACCGTGATCGACGGCGGGTAGAGTCCTTTTCAAGGAGTTTTGAGCAATGGCCAGCGACCCATTGACCCCTTACGGCAACAAGCCGATGGTTACGCCCATCGTCAACGCCGTCAACTATGAATACGACTCGTTCGAGGTTCTTCGCCAGATTACCGACGGTGAAATCGACGGTTATACGTATCATCGCGACGACAACCCGACGGTCCGCAGCGTCGAGAAGACTGTCGCGGCCATGGAGGGGGCCGAAGACTGCATCATCTGCACTACGGGTATGGCCGCATGCACGATGGTCTATCTGACGTACCTCAACGCCGGCGACCACCTGATCCTCTTCCACGACATCTACGGCGCGAACTACAAGGTCTCGCTGATCCTCGAGAGGCTCGGGGTCGAGATTACCTGGGTCGAAGCAACCGCCGACGGCGACATCAGCGAGCACGTCAAGCCCAACACGCGGATGATCTTTTGCGAGACGCCCAGCAACCCGCTGTGCAAGGTCATCGACATCGCCGCGCTGCGGGTCCAGGCCGACCGCGCCGGCGCGATGCTCATCGTCGATAACACGTTCGCCACGCCGTATCACCAGCAGCCGCTGTCGCTCGGGGCCGACATGGTCGTCCACAGCGCCACCAAGGGCCTCGGCGGGCACAACGACCTGATGGCCGGCGCTGTCGCGGGCACAAAGGAGCACTACAATAAACTCTGGTTCACCCGCCAGGCGATCGGGACGACGCTCGACGCGTATTCGGCCAGCCTGCTGGAACGCGGGCTTAAGACCTTCGATCTCCGCGCCGAAACAATGTCGGCCAACGCCCAGGCAATGGCCGAGTTCCTCCACGGGCATCCGAAAGTGACGCGGATCATCTATCCCGGCCTTCCCGACGATCCGGGCCACGAAGTAGCCTCCAAACAGATGCACAAAGGCTTCGGCGGACTGCTCGCCTTCGACGTCGGCGAGGCCGAGGACGACGCCAAAACGTTCATCAACGAACTGAAGACCATCTATCACGCCGTCAGCCTGGGCGCAACCGAATCGCTGATCTGCATCCCTTTCCTGACGACGATGCTCTCTCTGCCGCCCGAACGGCGCACGAGTTTCGGAGTCAAGACCAACACCGTCCGCCTGTCAGCCGGCATCGAAAAAACCGACCTGCTGCTGGAAGACCTCAAGCAGGCGCTGGATAAGGTCTGAAAAATTCAGGCGGGGTGGCACGGTCAAGTCGAAGACTTGGCCGTGGTCTCAGTGAAAGCGTAGGATGGGACGAAGCGAAGCCGGGTGCCGTGGCCGCGGTGTTTGCGGCCACGCTAAAGCCGACTTGACGCAAACGCCTGCCTGCCGGCAGGCAGGTGGTCGCAAACACCGCGACCACGCCACCCGCTGGTTTTAAAACCTGCTTTTGCCGGCCGCAATCGGATCACGTTTTAATCGAGTCGAGCATGGCTGCGCTAATTGGTCCGAAGACGAGGATTGGCAGCCAGGCCGCGATTGCCGGCGGCAGGCCGATGTAGCGCGACACGAATATGAAGGCAAACGTCCCGCCGACCATCAACAGGGCCAGTCCGGCAGAGACCTTTATGTTCCGCTCGCGCGACAGGATGAACGGGACGGCGACCAGTAGCAGGATGATGTTGTTGAAGAAATCGGCGAAGCGGGTGTGGCGTACGAGCGTGGCGCCCCGCGCGTCGGGCACCCTCTTGAGACGAAGCAGCCTCGTCAGTTCGGCGGTTGACATGTATTCCATCCAGTTGCCGGACTGCCTCAAGGCCAGGTTCGACGGGTTCAGGTCGCACGAATAAACCATCCTGCCGTCGGTGAGCGTCCACCGGCGGTTTTTCCCGTCGTACACCGCTTCGCCGGCGGAGAAATACGCCAGCATTTCGTCGGGCCGGTGTTCGACCGGCTTATGCTTATTCGATTCGTTGCGACGGTAATAATTGAAGTAGGCGTCGTGAAGGACGGTTCCGATAACCTTTCCATCGGTAACTTTTAACGTCAGGCGCCTGGCGTTAATAATCAGGCCGACGGAGTTATCCCTGATCGAGATTCCGTTGATGCCCTTTACCCGCAGCCAGTCCACGTTCTTGTTTTTCTTTTTGGCGCGGGCCTGTTCGATAATCTTATCCGGACCGACGGTAGTTGGAATCCATCCGGTGGTGGGCGATGCCGCCCAGTCCTTAATGCGCATTACGGCATGAATGGGCTTTTCCTTCGGTCCGGCAGGGGGCGCGGACGTGAAAACCCAACCCTTCTTCGACCGATCGAAAATGGCTGAAGGACCCGTGAAATGCCCGATGAACGCCATGCGGTCGTCGCGCAGGAAGATCAGCGGCTTGTCCAGCCGACCCTCGACGGGATCGAAACTGCTCGAATACCAGGCGCTTCGCTTGTTATCGACGACAACGCGAACCTGAAAGGTCCTCGCCCCCGCCACGTCGTCCCGCTTTCGCACCAGTTGCTGCTTGACGGGCGGGATCAGCAGTTCGGTATCGACTATCACCAGCAGGTTCAGCGCTATCGCGCAGACGACAATCGGCAGCAATACCCGATGCAGGCTGACACCGCTGGCGAGAATCGCCGTCAATTCGTTGGTGTGGTTCATTCGCCAGAGTGTGAACGTCGCGGCCAGTACGATAATCACGCCGCCCAACTGCCTGAAATACACCAGCGACTGGAAGGCGTAATATGAGCATATTTCGCCGATCATCACGCCGAAGGTTTTTCCCGACCCCGACGTTTTGCTTTCGGCGAACTCGTCCAGGTTGAAGAACAGGTCTGCCGCCACGCGAAGCAGCACTATCGCGGCCAGGCACATTACCGCGCTGACCAGCAGGTTTTTGACTATATATCGGTCGAGCGTTTTCATAGTGATCCTACCGTCTCATCGGGACGGCATAGACATACACGGTCGCAGCCGCCAGCAGTGCGATGCCTCCCCAGATTGCCGCGATGCCGTATTCGGCCGGCACGCCGGGGTTGGAGATGAGTTGCTTGCCCATCAGTATCACTACGATTACCACCGAGGCCGGTCCGGCGCTGATTGCGAAAGCCACCAGGACCTCCCCGCCGCGGAATATCAGTCCCAGCGCCGCGCCCAGCATTACCATCAGCAGGCAGCTGATGCCGTAGGCCAGTCGCTGGTGAATCTCGGCGCAGACCTTGTCGAGCAGACGGGGGATAATCTTGTCGTGCAGGTTTTTAATTCTACTGTGCACCACCGGAAAATGACTGTATCCGGCGGCGTTATCGTACAGTTCGTCCGGCATAATCCGCTTGCTCGCCGCCACGATTTCAGCAGGTACGGCAAACGGCCCCATATCGTACTTGTCCTTGTAGTGGGCGTCCTCGCTGTGCTCCGACGGGTCCATAATGGCGACGTCGCTCAACGTTATCGTTACCAGTACCGCAGAGCGAAGTTTGTTCCAGTTGCCCTGAACGATCACCTTTTTCGCCCGGAACAGGCGCTTCAATCGCTGGTCGGAGTATTGACGGATTACGACGTTACGGGTTTTCGGCAGGTCCGTCGAGGGTCCGCTCGTCGCCGGCGAAGGTTCAAGGAGGTGGAGTTCCTTTGATTCTTTTATTTCCGCCCTGGCTGCTTCAATTACGATCCTGCCGGGCTTTTCATCTGCGCCCGGAGGAACAAAATCCACCAGTGATTCGTATTTCCCGTCGGCTTTAATCCTGCTGATAACGTCTTCGTAAAAATTCCGGATGCATATCTTTCGCTTAATCTTTTCTATCTCTTTGAGCACGACGGGGCTTTCTTTCGGGTTCGACCACGTCCGGCAAAGTTTTGTCCAGTCGTAGAACTTCGGCTTGTCCTTGAGACTCGGCAGGTCGGCCCAGAGCAGCTTCAACTCGCTGGCCATGCCCATGTACCCGCCGCCCTGCTGCATGAGTGTGGGATTGGTCGGATGGAACCTGACGAACGCTTCGCCGTTTTGCTCCACGAATTCGAGTTTGGCGCTGGAGGCGATCAGGCATCCGACGTCGTCGGGGTCGGAGAAATCTATGCCCACCACGCCTTCGACCCACTTGCTGTCGGGATGGACCCTGTCGGCGTGAAATATCCTGTCGGAGTAATCGAAGTAACTTTTTTTCTTGAGGCGGTAATAGACTATCTGCTGGAAGTTTTTCTTTATCGTGCGTTCCGAGACGCTCAGGAGGTTCGGAGCGACATAGAGGCCCAGCAGCAGCGTTATCGCCGAAACGATTATCGCCAGCCAGATTGCCGGTCCCAGCAGTGAAAGGGCGTGAATGCCGCTCGCCCGGCAGGCCATCAGTTCGTTATCCCGGCTGAAGCGCCCATAGACGATGGTGGCGGCGAACAGGGCCGCTACCGGAAGCGTCAGTGAGAGCATTACGGGCATAATGTAGCCGAAAAGCCTCATCGCCTGCCGGCCGCTCATGCCCTGCTCGCGAAGCGGCTCGATTACGGCGAAGACCGTTATCACCAGCGTGAACGCCACCGTTGCCAGGGCGGTGGCCCTGGCAAGGTCCCTGCCAAGATAGGTTTTCAGAGTTCGGGACACTACGACTCCACGTTCAGTCCTGAAGGTGATTGGATCGACCTGCGCCCGGGGTCGGCTGTGCGTCTGACGGCGCGGGCAAGGCGGGCGACGCCTTCGCCAATCGCCTGTTCGTCCACGGTTCCGAAGGTAAGACGGATATGGTTTCGTTCGGGCTTTCGACGCGGGTCCGGTCCGTAGCAATACTCACCCGGCACGTACAGGACACCCTCGTCCATCGCCGCATTAAACAGGTCTTCTTCCGGTCCGGTGTCAAACCGCTCCGGAAGCGTCAGGTACACGTACAACCCGCCGCCTGGCAGGGTCCACGAAGTCCGCTCCGGCTCGAAGTCGCCCAGATTCTCCTCCAGCGCCTTGAGTGTGGCGTCGCGTTTCGCCTTGTAGCGCCGCTTCAGAATTTCGACGTGTTCGGCATAGACGCCGCTGCGCATCGCGCGAAGGAGGATATGCTGTGCAAAATTGGAAGAGCCGAAATCATGGCCGCCTTTTTGATTGAGCACCGGTTCGACCATCTCGTCCGGCAGGATAGCGTATCCCGTCTTCAGGCCCGGTGAAAAGGGTTTGCTGAACGTCTGGGCGAGGACTACCTGTGCGTTATCGTGTTCGTAACTCTTGATGCTGCGGGGGGCCGGGCCTTCGCAACTCAATTCCCGGTAGGCGGCGTCTTCGAGGATGCAGATGCGGTGCCCGGTCGAATATGACCGCACGATCGCCAGCAACTCTTCGCGCCGACGCTGTGACAGCGTTATGCCGGTGGGATTCTGGTAGTAGTCGCAGAGATAGACGATCTTGACCCGTTCCAGATCGCCGGAGCGTTTCAGGTCTTCGAGTGTGGATTTGAGCGTATCGGTGCTCATGCCCTCATCGTCCATCTCGACGGCGCGGACCGAGGCGCCCAGGCTGACCAGCGCGCCTGTATAGACGAAATAACTGGGCCATTCGGTGATGACGATGTCGCCCGGATCGACGAGGATGTCGGTGATAATGTAGAGCAACTGCTGCGAGCCGGAGGCGACGATGACGTTATCCGGCGTGAGGGACAGTTCTCCGGATGTAACGCCGTCCAGGTTGCAGACGTAATCGAGGATGGTTTCGCGGAGTTCGGCCAGTCCGGCGGTTGTCCCGTATTGCAGGGCCTTTCGACCCAGGACCTCGTCGGCAAGCAATTCACCGGTCAACCGGCGAACCTCGTCCGCCGGCAGCGTCTGCTCATCGACAAGGCCCGCCGCCAGAGAAATTAATTTCCCGTCCTTGTCATGAAGGGCCAATTCGACCAGGAAGTTAATCGGCTGCGTTGCCGTGCGGGCCGCCTTGGCGGAAAAACGAAATCCGGATATATCGGACGACATAAATTACCTCGATTAATTCTGGTATAAAGTCTAATTATCACGCTTTGCCTGTCAAGACATTCAGTGCTTGACAGACGGTAGGTCGGGACGGAGCATGGTGGAGTCCCGGCAATCCGGGACGGGTGGTTCGGACTTCACGGCGCTTCAGTCCAAACCTGCGTGCTTTTATGTTAACCGTAAGCACTCACATTCTGCGCAGCATCTTTCATCTTGTTTTTCCGGCCACGTGTGCGGGTTGCGGGGACAGCGACGATATATACGAGGGTTTTTGCCGGTGTTGCAATCGGGAATTGCTCCGTCTGGCCGTACTGAAGTACTGCCCGCGCTGCGGTGCGACGGTCGGGCCGGGGCTTCAGGCCGGGGAAGACGGGTGTTGGGCGTGTCCGGACGTGTCGCCGCGATTCGGGCGACTGGTGCGGGTAACGCCGTACGCCCAGCCGCTGCGCCGAGCGGCGATTCGGATGAAGTATCACCGCCGCACACAGGTCGCCGGTCATCTCGTCCGCCTGCTCGCTGAAGCAGTTTCCGCCCGGTGCGACACCGCGTCTTTGGATGTGGTGCTGCCGGTGCCGATGCACTGGATGAGGCGCCTGGCGCGGGGCGTGAACCATTCAGCCGTCCTTGCCGGTGGCGTCGCCGCCCGGCTGGGGCTGCCGCTCGGCGAAGAACTGGTCCGCGTCCGCAACACCCCTCCGCAGGTCCGCCTGCCCGCCTCACGTCGGGCCGAAAATGTTCGCGGCGCCTTCGCCGTAACCCGTTCCGCCGGCCTTAAGGGAGCGCACGTGCTGCTGATAGACGACGTGCTCACCACGGGCGCGACCGCAAACGAGGCCACACGCACGCTCCTCGCCGCCGGGGCAGAGCACGTTACAGTCGCAGTCCTGGCAAAGGCAGAACCGCCGACTGCATACTCGAAACAGTTGCAGGCATGAGAAGTCTGACCGACAGGTCGATTACAGGGGAAAAGGAGATTGTTATCCTGTCGAGCGATTTGACTGTTCCAATTCAGAATCGGCGTCTGTATAATGTCCGCTTCTTGAATACGATTATGCGCCGTACAGTACGAAATCCCTTGTAAAAGGGGATTTTTACTTTTTTCAGACAGGACCTCCAGCAAGGAGCAAGGAATGATCGGAGTAGCCGTAATCGGCGCCGGCAACTGGGGCAAGAATCTGGTGCGTAACTTCGCATCGCTACCGGACGTCGAGTTGAAGTACATCTGCGACCTGAACGAGAATGTCCGCCGGACGATGGCGTCTTTGTATCCCCAGGCCGGCGTAACAGACGATATAAATAAGGCTTTCGGCGACAAGGAGGTGGACGCCGTTGTGGTTGCCGTCGATGCGCCGCTGCATTTCAAGATCGCCGCCGAGTCGCTTCGGGCGGGCAAGCATACTTACGTCGAAAAACCCCTGACGCTGACCAGCGCCGATTCTCAAACACTCGTGGACCTGGCCGACGAGAAATGCCTTAAACTGATGGTCGGGCACCTGCTGGAATATCACCCCGCCGTCAACTACATGAAACAGGCGATTTCCTCCGGCGATGTCGGCGATCCGCTGTATCTGTATTTCCACCGCGTCAACCTCGGTATCGTCCGCAAAGTGGAGAACGCCTGGTGGTCGCTGGCGCCGCACGATGTTTCTGTGGCGTGCTATCTGTTCGACGCCGAGCCTGTGAGCGTATCCGCCAGCGGGCAGGCGTATCTGCGGGAAGGCGTCGAGGACGTGGTGTTCGCCAATCTGAAATTCGCCGACGGCAGAATGGCGCATATTCACGTCTCCTGGCTGGACCCGCACAAGATACGCAAGGTTACGCTCGTCGGCTCGCAGAAGATGGTCGTCTTCGACGATATGGAAGCGGCGGAGAAGATCCGCGTCTATGACAAAAGCGCGGAGATACAGAAAAGCGTCTCCAGTTACGTCGAGGCCATCACGCTCCGCACCGGCGACATCCTGATTCCCAAAGTCGCCGCCGGCGAACCGCTGAAAACCGAGTGCCAACACTTCATCGATTGCATCGTCGAGGACAAGACGCCGCTAAGCGACGGCGCCGACGGCCTGCGGGTTGTAAAAGTCCTGGAAGCGGGAACAACCTCGCTGGCAAGCGGCGGAGAACCGGTGAGTTTAGCAGCCGGTAGCCGGTAAACGGTTGGGTGGCACGGTCAAGTCGAAGACTTGGCCGTGGTGACGCAAAATTTGGTGTCATGGTCAATCCGGAGCGTAGTCTTGTCCGCAGTGGCGCCGAAACACGGTCAAGCTTCGCTTGACCGTGCCAGCCGACGTGGAAACAGCAGCGGGAAAAGGCTTTTTTGTGAGAATTGGATATATGAGCAAGGACGAAAAACCCTATTTTGTGCACGAGAGCAGTTACGTCGATGACGGCGCCGTTGTCGGCGAAGGCACTAAGGTATGGCACTTCAGCCACATCATGCCCGGTGCGGTAATCGGCAAAGGCTGCTCGATCGGGCAGAACGTCAATATCGGCGGCAAGGCGGTTCTCGGCGACAACGTCAAGGTCCAGAACAACGTCTCCATCTATGATAACGTTACGCTTGAGGACGATACGTTCTGCGGCCCGAGCATGGTCTTCACCAACGTCTTCAACCCCCGCAGTCACGTCTCGCGCAAGGACGAATACATGGACACTCTCGTCAAGCGCGGCGCGACCATCGGGGCCAACGCGACGGTGATCTGTGGCAATACGATCGGGCGATACGCCTTTATCGGGGCCGGCGCGGTGATTACGAAGGACGTACCGGATTACGCACTTATGTTCGGCAATCCCGCTCATCAGCACGGATGGGTCTGCCAGTGCGGCGAGAAACTGGACCTCTCCGGCGAAGCCGCCACCTGCCAAAGGTGCGGCATGGAGTATAAACTCGTTGACGGCGCGCTTAGTCCATCGTAATAACACTTACATTAGACTCTGTAAGACCTATATTAGATGGGTGCCATGTTTTCACCCGAAGCGCAGCGGAGGGTGTAAACATGCCCACCCCCGAAGACGGGTGAGGGCATGGCACCCATCATAAAATGTTACATGCTACTAACCTTTGTCGAGAAAGGATTTACAGATGCAGGTTCCGCTTCTGGATTTGAAGGCGCAGTACGCGACGATTAAGGACGAGATAACCACGGCCATTGAGTCCGTGATGGAGAGCCAGTATTTCATCAACGGCCCGGAGGTCAAGGAACTGGAAAAGGCGGTGGCCGACTACAGCGACTGCGCCGCAGCCATCGGCGTCTCCAGCGGCACCGACGCGCTGCTGGTGAGCCTGATGACGCTGGGGATCGGGGTGGGCGATGAGGTAATCACCACGCCTTATACCTTTTTCGCAACGGCCGGAAGCATCTGGCGGGCCGGGGCAAAGCCGGTATTCGTCGATATCGAACCGGACACGTTCAACATCGACCCGTCGAAGATCGCAGCCGCAGTTACCGACAAAACCAGGGCGATTATGCCGGTCCACCTGTTCGGCCAGATGGCCGATATGGACTCAATTATGGAAACGGCAAAGAAGCATAACCTGTTCGTGGTAGAGGATGCGGCCCAGGCCATCGGTGCTACTTACAAGGGTCGAAAGGCCGGCTCTATCGGGACGACGGGGTGCTTCAGTTTCTTCCCGTCCAAGAACCTCGGCGGTATGGGCGACGGCGGGATGGTCGTTACTCATGATGCGGAACTCGCCGATCGTCTGACGCAGTGTCGAAACCACGGCTCCAAGCCGAAATATTACCACAAGTGGGTCGGCGGGAATTTCCGGCTGGACACCCTCCAGGCCGCCGGGCTTATCGTCAAACTCCGCCACCTCGACGAATGGTCGGCCGGGCGGCGGGCAAACGCTGCAAAGTACGATGAATTGTTCGCCGATTTCGAGCCTGTTACGACCCCGACAATCCGCGACTGCAACCTGACCATCTACAATCAATACGTGATCCGTGTACCGCGCCGCGACGAATTGCAGGCATTTCTCAAGGATCAGGGCATAGGCACTGCCGTCTATTACCCGCTGAGCCTGCACGAGCAGGAATGTTTTAAGGAGTTGGGCTGCAAGCGGGGCGATTTCCCCGAAAGCGAAACCGCCGCCGCCGAAACGCTCGCCTTGCCGGTCTATCCGGAACTGACCGACGAGCAGATTCAATACGTGGCCGGGAAGGTAAAGGAATTCCTGATTTGATTGCAGCAAAGATTGAGTCGTATTTGGTAAAGACGAACATCCCGGTAGAAAACGCGCGAGAAAGCAGGATTACTGGGATTACTGGATTACAGGGATTTTACTTCTGTTTTTTCCCTCTAATCCTGAAATCCCAGCCTGCCACGCCGTAGCCCGGCGAAGGCGGGTAATCCCGCTATTTTATTCGGGGATGTCTGGTTCTTATTCTTAAGGGGAACTGCCTAAACGTTTTTAGATTCCGTTTGGGCTTCATCCTCGTATCGTTTCATGGTCGCCAGTTCGCGCGGGAGATGTAATTCGTATGAGTCGGACCATTTGATCCACTCGCCGCTGAGAAAGTCGTCGTAGCCGTCGGCCTTGAGCAGCCGGACGGCGCAGTGGTGGTCGATTATCCCCTCGCCGATAGGTTTGAGTAGGACATTGTCACCGTCCTTGACGCCGTCGTGGAAGTGGACGTGTTTTATCCACGGCTTGAGCGTCTGGTATGCCTGTTCCATAGTCGCTCCCGCCCGGCGGACAGGATGCATAATGTCCCAGTTGACCGCGATAGACGGACTGTCCACGCTTTTCATAATCCCGGCTACGTGGTCCGGGTCGCACCAGTCGTCGTGTGTTTCCATGCAGACTATCACGCCGCGGTCGGCGGCGTGGTCGGCGACGGATTTCAGGGCGTGGACGATCTGTCCGGCTGACTGCTCCCGGCTGACGCCTTCGGGAATCAGGCCGCCGAAGATACGAAGCCGCTGCGAGCCGATATCGGCGGCAAGGTCTATGCACAGCCGCGTCTGCACGATTTGCTCGTCGAGCGTTTCCGGATCGGCGTACTTGCAGGAAGTCGCCACGCACGCCGGCGCCACGCCGCTGTCGGCGAATTGCTGCTTTATCGCCTTCCGCACGTCGGCGTCGGTGTCCGTCTCGACGCCGTGTTTGTGGCCGCTGCCGATTCTCGGCTCGATCCCGTCGTAACCAAAGCGTCCGGCCAGTGACAGCATCTCGCCGAGAGCCAATTCCGGACATGAAAAGCTCATGAACGAATAATTCATTTATCTGGTCCTTTCATCTGTATTTCTTTTCTCGTTAAATCCGAAACTCGCTGATAAACGTGATAACGATCACCTTTAAAAACAGGATATATTCCGATCCGACCGAAACGTAGTTGGAGATGGTTAATGAATTCGCGCCGCGCAGCGTCCCATGCCTTTTCGTCCAGTGGCTTTCCGTCTTTAGTCTCCTGCTCCTTAATAATGCTTTTAACGGTCGTGCTGACGTTGATTGCGACAAATCCCACTTCCGGATGATTTTTTATCCACTCGTAAATTGTTTCTGCCTTGTAGTCGGCCCTTTGATTGACGTTGTCGAGCGTCTTCGGACAGGCGATTTTGGGAATTCCGAACGTCAGGCGCTCGCTGAGAAAGTGCAGTATGGAGACTTGTTGGCCGTCAACAGCGGCAGGGACATCGAGGGGCGGACCTTGCCTGAGGATATCTGCTACGGGAAACAGCTCAGCGAATCGGCCGCTTCTGACTACGTCATAATATCGCGGGGTGTGGCCGAGGTAACTATAATAAAAGGCGTTGCGCATCAATTTCGGAACGTTGCTTGCGATAATCAGACCCGTAAAGATTGTGAGTATTTTTAGAAGCAAAACCGGACTGGCGGGTTTGGATCTCCACCGGCAGATGCGGCATACGCTCCAGCAAAGCCCCTCCATCAACGTATATATAAATAGTGGTTGAAGCGGAAGAAGATAACGGGGCCGGATCGCATGGTCCCTTCCGCAGAAGGCAAAAGCCAGAACACTCGGCAGGATAATAATGAGGATAAATCGCTGCCCTCGTCTCCAGAGATAAACGGCGCCGATACTTACCAGCAGCAGGACCGGCAGGCCGACGAGAACAGCCAGTATTCGACTTTCCTGACTGGTGAGCATTTCGGAAACTGCAAACGGCATCTGCATCAGTCCCAGACCCAGGTAGCGCAAATTCACATTTATCCCGACGCCGGCCTGCTCAAGAATAGTGTTGAGGTACACCGGCATGCCCTTTGCAAAATCGTGGGCAAGCAGATAGAAGCCCCCGCCGCTGATGGTGATGATTGCCAGAATTACGATGGCGGAGAACGTTCCCTTTCGAATCCACCGTCTTTTCGGAGTACGCGCATCATTGCCGGTAGTTGCCGGCGTTTCGGGAGCAGGGCGATCCAGCAGGATGCCCGGAACCAGCGACCCGAGGATTATTAATCCGGGAGCGCGTATTGCAAGGGCCGTCGCACACAGCAGCGCCGCCAGGATAAGCCACAGGGTGCTGCCTGCCCGGTATCGCAGATAGGCATATAAGAGTGCCCAGAAAAGCGCAGTGAAAGGCGCGTCGGAGAGTATGCGGTGAGACTGATGAAAGAACACAAAGGAAAATGCGACAGCCAGGGATACGGCCAGCGCCATTCGACGGTCGCTTAAGCGAGAAATGACCAGATAGACGAATATAATTGCGGTCAATCCGGATAGGGCCATGAACAGATTCGGCGCCCAAAACACCGGCCCGAACACAATTCGCAGCCCGGCCAGGATAAGAGGTAGTCCGGGGGTAACGATGTTGTGGGGGGAGCCGTTAAAACAGTAACCGTTTCCCTCAGCCAGAGATCGCCCAAGACCGAGATATAGCGCACTGTCAGGCGTCGGCCACCATCGACCCGTTACGCCGACAAGATAAACCAGTGCCACGCATCCACCGGCCAGAAGCAAATGCCACCTCCGCGGTGGCAGCGATCCTAGCCAGCAGGTGGAAAGCAAAGGTAATCCATCAGACTCGCGCATTACATTCTCGTTGTCGATTACAGGAACATATAACTTTATAAAAGATGCAGTACGGAAGGTATCATCTAAACACTCGCTTGGACGGATTGTACCGTCTCTGAAAATAAACAACAAGTAAGCCTGAAGGATGGTAATGGGGTTTTATTATAAAAATCCCAAAGCCCGATTTTGTACTGACTTGCGCCATTTCAGCGTAATAGGTTGCTATGGGATGGCTGTGTCTTTTTTTATGAATCGAAACAGAAGTGTCTCATACCGTAATACGTTTCACCTCTGGTTTCTTTCCATATCAAACCACATCGCAAAAAGGACGAATTGCATCGAGGCGATAATACAGAAACCCCACGCCAGGGCATTGAGCGGCGGAATGTGTCCAATCATGATCAACTGCCAGAACATCCGTATAAACAGGCCCGTGCTGATGAGCCCCAGTAACATCCCGGCGGCATAAAAAAGAACCAGGGGGTGAAAATCGTGAATGACATACTTCCGCCACATCCGCCAGATGAATCGCTTGAAAATCAGCCAGGTCATCGCCGGAATGACTTTCCACAGCCGCATTTTCGAGCGCTCACCGACATTATACACCGGGCGAATGGGTACGTCGGCGACTCTGAAATCATAGACGTTCAATCGAACAAGCATGTCGTTGGGATACCCGTATCGGGGATAAACTCCGTCTAGGTCGATAGTCTCCAGTGCCTTGAGGCTGATGGCTGTGTAGCCGGTCTGCGAGTCCGCCACACGCCAGTATCCGCTGGCGATCTTGGTCAGCATGGAAAGAAATGCGTTGCCAATGTAGCGATGCGTGGGAATATCGGACAGAGGTTTGCGATAGTAGAGGCGATTGGCTTTGGAGTAGTCGGCCTGGTTACGTGCGACCGGAGCGACGATCAGGCGCAGTTGTTTCGGATCCATTTGCGCATCGCCCGCCATGACGGCAGTTACTTCGATTTGCCGTTGGATCGCCTCGCGATATCCGGCAATAATGGCGGCCCCGACACCCTGGTTCTTCTCCAGTTGGATCAGTATCGTTCGGGACGCTTCGTCCGATCCGGAACCCCTGGACGAGTCGGTTTCGGAAGCGATATACCGTTTCGCAGCTTCGACAGTCCCGTCCGTGCTGGCGTCATCGACGACGATGATGCAATCCACGTAATCGGGCATAGTCTCGAGGACCTTTCCGATCTGGCTCTCTTCATTGTAACACGGCACGACAACCGCGATTGTTTTCTCTTCAAACACTGCTAATTCTCCCCGCGTAAAGGCCGATTTACCGGCCGAAACGGGAATCCTGAAAGAATCCGACAGGCCCGGATGCAAAGATCTTTCGGCTGCTCCCGGCGGATGCTTATACCACCGGGGGCCGACGGCTGTCCAGCAGAAAACGCTCGCACCCAACCCTTTGCAGCCTTATTCCGCCACCGGTTCACCCAGGACGGCCTGTATCTCGGCGAGTCTGTCCTGGAGCAGGTCGTCGTTGCCGGCCTCCAGATTAAGACGCAGAAGCGGCTCGGTATTGGACGGGCGGACGTTGAACCACCAGTCTTTAAACTGGACGGTAACGCCGTCCATGCGATCTGTTTCACCGTCGGGGAATTTATCGGCCAGTTCTTCCATCTTCTCGGCTTTGTCGGCGACGCGGAAATTAATCTCTCCGCTCTGGACGTATCGCTTCAACGGCTCAATCAATTCGCTCAACGGCCTGTCCTGCGCCGAGACGACCGAAGCGACCACGGCGAAAACGATGGCGCCGGAATCGGCGTGGTAATTGTCGCGGAAGTAGAAATGCCCGCTCAGTTCGCCGCCGAAGATAGCGTGAGCGTCGGCCATGGCCTTTTTCATGAAGGCGTGCCCGACACGTTCGCGCCGGGGCGATCCGCCGGCGGCGCGAATCTCCTCAGATACGACGCGCGATGAACGCAAGTCGTACACGACCGTAGAGGCGGGATAAAGTTGCAGAAAATGCCGACCCAGCATGGCTGTAATCAGGTCGCAGCGGACGATTTGGCCTTTTTCATCCACGAACATGCACCGGTCGGCGTCGCCGTCGTAGCATATGCCGAAATCCGTCTTGCCGTCGCGAACGGCAGAGCATACCTGCTTCAGGTTGGCGTCGATGAGCGGGTTCGGGGGGTGGGCGAACTCGCCGCCAAGCTCGTAATTCAGCGGAGTGATCTCCAGGTCGGTTCCGTCGAAGATTTCGGGCATCATCTTGCCGGCCATTCCGTTGGAGGCGTCCACCGCAACTTTCAACGGGCGTGAGAGTTGCAGGAATTGCATTACGTGTTTGCGATATTCCTTCCAAAGGTCCATCTGCTCGATCTTTGCGGAGTCTGTTTTCGATGGCGTGCGGCGGAGCGTCGAAACGATGTGCCGGATTTCGTTCAGGCCGGTGTCCTCGCCGATCGGCCTGGCCTTCTGACCGGAGATCTTGAAGCCGTTGTATTCGATGGGGTTGTGTGAGGCCGTTACCTGGATGCCGCCGCAGGCGCCGAGATGATTAATGGCGAAGTAGATCATCGGCGTATCGCACATCCCGACGTCCACGCATGACAGCCCGCTGGAGAGAATGCCTTCGATGAGGTTGTTCGCCAGGGACGGGCTGTGAGGGCGCATATCACGACCGACCACCAGCCGATTGGCGCTGGTCTGACCGCGATCGTATCCGCGCAGGAGGCTGCGAAGAAACTGACCGGTCGCGTAACCGATTTTCCATGCAAGGTCCTCGTTAATCTCGGAGGAATAGACACCGCGAATATCATAGGCCTTGAATACTTTTCCGAGATTTTCCATAATAATCACCTTAATTGTTTCGCCGGTCTTCCGTTCAATCTACCGGACTTGAAAAACCTACTTGAAACTGCTTACAAAGACAAGGATAACTATTTACACCGTTTGGTTTATTGAAAGAGTTCAGCCGTATGCAGAAGAAAAGAGCAAGTCAGGCACACATAGTATTTATCACTCCGTCTGTTTGGAGTGATAAATACTTCACCCTACCGGGTGGCACGGTCAAGCCGAACGCCTGCCTGCCCTTCGGGTCTGAGCCTCTCTTCGAGCCTGAGCATCAGAGCCGAAGGCAGGGTCGAAGACCGGCAGGCAGTGAGGCTTGGCCGTGATGGCGCCCACCACGGCCAGGTCTTCGACTTGACCGTGCCACCCGTCGTGCCACCCGTCAGGAGCGGAAAAATGAAAAAACAATTCCGACAGACTCGTCAGGGCGACCCGGCTACGGCTCGCTTCGCCGAGACGAGAGCCTGCCGTAGCCCGATAAATTGTTTTTTAATTTTGTGTGCCTGACTTGCTCTTTTCTTGAAGCATTCATTGCAATTGGGTGAATAGTCACAGCGTTTTTTATAATGTTTAATGGACGTCGAGATAAGGAGAGTCAAAAAATGTCGAACCAGTTTGTCGATAGTGTCATGGAAAAGGTCGTGGCGCGTAACGCCGGCGAGTTGGAGTTCCACCAGGCAGTGCAGGAAGTGGTCGAGTCCATCGCGCCGGTCATTGAAAGGAATCCTGAATTCGCCCGCGCCAAAATCGCCGAGCGGATAGTCGAGCCTGAGCGGCAGATACTCTTCCGCGTGCCGTGGGCCGACGACAACGGGCAGGTTCACGTCAACCGCGGCTTCCGCGTCGAGTTCAACAGCGCGATAGGGCCGTACAAGGGAGGGCTGCGGTTCCACCCGTCGGTCAACCTGGGAATCATCAAGTTCCTCGGCTTCGAGCAGATATTCAAGAACGCCCTGACCACCATGCCCATCGGCGGCGGCAAGGGCGGGAGCGACTTCGACCCGAAAGGCAAAAGCGACAACGAGGTGATGCGCTTCTGCCAGTCATTCATGAGCGAACTGTTCCGCCACGTCGGTCCCGACACCGACGTGCCCGCCGGCGACATCGGCGTGGGGGCCCGTGAAATCGGCTTCCTGTTCGGTCAGTACAAAAAACTCACCAATACCTTCACCGGCGTCCTGACGGGCAAAGGCCTCGATTGGGGCGGCTCACTGGTGCGGACCGAGGCGACCGGATACGGAACGGTGTACTTCGTAACGCGGATGCTCGAGGCCCGCGGCAAGGACTGGGACGGCCTGAAGGTCGTAATCTCCGGCTCCGGCAACGTCGCCATCTACGCCACACAAAAGGCCCAGGCTCTCGGAGCGAAAGTCATCGCCCTGTCGGACAGCAACGGATACATCGTCGATAACGACGGCATCAAACTCGACACCGTCAGGCAGATTAAGGAAATCCGGCGCGGTCGAATTAAGGAATACGTCGAGGAGCACCCCTCTGCTGAATTTCACGAAGGCTGGGAAGGCATCTGGACGGTTCCGTGCGACGTGGCGCTGCCGTCGGCGACGCAGAATGAGATAGACGAGTCCGCCGCAAATACACTGGTCAAGAACGGGTGTATCGCCGTCGGCGAGGGCGCGAACATGCCTTCCACGCCGGAGGCGGTAAAGGTATTCCTTGACGGCGGGGTTTCATTCGGGCCTGCAAAGGCCGCCAACGCCGGCGGGGTCGCCACCAGCGCACTGGAAATGTGCCAGAACTCGATGCGGTTGAACTGGACCTTCGAGGAAGTTGACCGGAAACTGAAGGACATTATGGACCGGATTTACACCCAGTGCGTCGAGGCCGCTGATGCTTACGGATGCGGCGGCAACCTGGTAACCGGCGCAAACATCGCCGGATTCCTCAAAGTCGCCAGGTCCATGACGGCGCAGGGGATCGTATAAAAGGATCGCCGCGCCGGTTCGTGGCACGGGTGCCTGCCTACCGGCAGGTAGGTCTCGCCCGTGCGACGGCGAAAGGACTTGCCCAGGAATCTGTTACGCTTGAATTGGCGAGTTCCAGCGGTGCGGATAATTACCGACAGCGCCGGACGGCAAGTCGCACGATTTGCCGTCCGGCTTTTTTTTTCGAGGATGGAAGAATCTTTGACTCACCCGCCCGCGGCGCGTTCTAATATCGTCATGCTCGGACGTGTTCGTCGGACAACTCGTGTCGATGTGGGGCTGGCAATGTCCTTTACCGGCATCGCCTATCTGGTCTGGGTTCTGGTCGTCGGTGTAACACGCCATCTGGTCAACGAACTGTCGGCGGTCGGGGCTGCACACGAATTTTTAAAACTTCCTGTTGCCACGCGGTGGTTGTGGAACGCATTTATTCACGCAGCGCCTGTATTCGACCTGGCCGGTCTGCTGTGGCTTCTGCTGAGCCTGGTGCTGATTATCGGCGCCGGCCGGCAGCGATGGAGCATCTCCTGCCCGTGGGTATGCGCCATCTGCCAGGCGATGACGGCTACCGTCCTGTCCGTCTGGGCGGGCCTGTCGGCGCACATGCCTTACGCCATGCCCGTAGAATATGTCCCAAGCACGCCGTATCCGACCACCGGCTGGACCTCTCTGTGCGTTACGCTCGCGCTGGCAATGGTGATTTGGGTTATGTCCCTTATCTGGCTGCTCAGCGAGCGAGCATACCTGTTAAGAGGACCAAAACTCCGAGACGGAATGAGAACCCATATACCGGGATGAGCAATAAGTGAAGACGGAGGTTACCGATTTCCTGGACAGTCTTTCCGTCGCCTACAAGGTTTTACCTCACAGCCGGCAGGTTTTCACCTCCGAAGAAGCAGCCGGGCAGCGCGGTGTGCGCCTCTCCCAGATAGTCAAGACCATGCTGTTGACAGGCAGGGGCGGTCCGGTCATAGTGGCCGTCCTGCCCGGGCATAAAAGGCTGGACCCGAAGAGATTAAAAACCATTTCGGGAGACAAAAGCCTGCAATTTATGGACCGCGGGGAAATTGAGGAAAAGTTCGGATTGACGGTCGGAGCGCTAAGCCCGATAGGCCCGCCACTGGATGCCCTGCCGGTTTATGTCGATCCTTCGATCTTTGACGAAGAAAAAATCACCATCTCCAGCGGCGACCCGTCAGCCGGCGTGGAACTGGAAAGTAATGATTTCAGGAGAATCCTCAAAAAAGCAGTCGTGGCTGAAATAACAAAAATCGACTGACTTGCTATATAGTCGTAGGGTGTGCAGGTTTTTTTCCCTGCACACCGAAAGCCATTTGCTAATCGCGGTGTGCAGGAAACAGAACCTGCACACCCTACCGGCTTGTCGGTCTTTTTTCGGGAAAGGAGCAACTGTTTGATGGATCCTTACAATCTTAAAGGCGGACAACTCAAGATTCTGGACGGCAGCGAAGTCGAGGAGATTTTTCAACGGGGTCTGGATGTCCTCGAGGACGTCGGGTGCTACTTTGAGCACGACGAGGCGCTCGATATGTTTGAAAAACACGGCGCTGCTGTGGACCGCTCGGACGGTATCGTCAGGATTCCCCGCAAGATGGCGACTGATGCGATCGATCTTTGCCCGCCGTCGGTACTGTTGGCCGCACGCGACCCCGACAAGGACATCCTCGCCGAAGGCGACCGTGTCTATTTCGGCCCGGGCACGCTTCCAGTCAAGGTCCGCGACCTGGAGACCGGCGAAATACGCAACGGCACGCTCAAGGACGTCGAACAGTTCGCTCGCCTGATCGACGCACTCGAATTCATCCATTTCTGGAAGGGGATGCTGACGCCGTTCGACGTGAACCAGAAGATAGTCGATCTTCACATGGCCAACGCCGCTTTCAACAACACGGTCAAGCAGATCAGCCAGTCGCCGTTCTCGACCGCCGGAGCGATAGACCTTTGGCGGATGGGTGTCGCCGTCGCCGGCGGCGCCGAGGCGTTCAGGCAGCGGCCTATGATTATCATCAACATGCTGGCGGTCTCGCCCTTGCAGTGGACCAACGAGAACATCGGCGCAATTATGGCCTTGTCTGAAAGGCGATGCCCGATAATCGTCGGCTCCGAACCGCAGGGCGGCACGACCGGCCCGGCCCCGCTGGCGGGCCAACTGGTGCTCAATGTGGCAGAGACCGTCGCGGGAATCACGCTGGCACAACTGGTCGGGCCGGGAACGCCGATACTCTGGGGGAACGTCGGCTCCATCAGCGATATGCGAACGGGGCAATTCGGCTCCGGGGCGGTGGAACTGGGACTGATTAACGCAGCCATGAACCAGATAGCCAAGTTCTGCAAAATACCGACCTACTCCACCGCCGGAATGTCGGACTCTAAAGTCTCCGACGCCCAGTCCGGCGTGGAAAAATCGCTCCAGGTCCTTACCGTCGCCCTGGCCGGCGGAAACTACATCCACGACGCCGCCGGAATGATCGAAACCTGCCTGCTGGTTACGCACGAGCAGTTCGTCATCGACAACGAGATGCTGGGCATGGTCGCCCGCGTCCTGGACGGCATACGCGTTACGCCCGAAACGCTCAGCATCGAGGCCATCAGGCAAGTCGGTCCGCGAAAAAACTTCATGGGCCTGCGGCACACACTGGACAACATCCGGCCCGAACATTATCTTCCCCGCCTGTTCGACCGCTCTACACGCGAGGCGTGGGAGGCAAAGGGCGCAAAGGATATTCAGGAAACCGCCCGTGAGAAGGCCCGGCATATCCTGGCCACCCACGAAGTCGAACCGCTGCCGGCCGAAGTCCGCGAAGAACTGGATGCTATTATCAAGGAGGCAGAGGCGAGTTATTAGAAATATGTAAACGGTAGGGTGCGGCAGGTTCTGTTCCCTGCACACCGCGATTAGCAAATGGCGTTTGGTGTGCAGGGAAAAGAACCTTCCACACCCTACAACTGCGCGTGAAGGCATGGCACCCGGCAACCTGCAATCAATAGGAAGGAACAGGAAATGTCGGAGCAATTGTTGGAGCAGTTGCGTGATGCGATCATCGGACTGGACGAGACCGGCGCCAAAGAGATTGCCCGCCGGGGTCTGGCTGAAGGCGTCGATCCCCTGGGCATGATCCAGCATGGCATCAAGGCTGCGATGGACGATATCGGCAGGCGTTTCAGCGCCGAGGAACTTTTCCTGCCCGAGTTGATGCTGTCGGCCAACGCCGCCGATGCCGCCGTCGGCGTCATAGAGCCGGCGCTTATCAAGGCCGGTACGACCAGCAAGACGGCGGGCAAGGTCCTCCTGGCGACGGTGGAAGGCGACCTGCACGACATCGGCAAGAACATCCTCGCGCTGCTCCTGAAATCGTCCGGCTTCGAGGTGCTGGACCTCGGCGTCGATCAGAAAAACGACGCGATCCTCGAAGCGGCCGGCAGCAACGAAGTCGGCATGATCGGCCTGTCGGCGCTGCTGACCACGACCATGCACCGGATGAAGGAGTTTGTCGAGTTGCTTCAGGAAAGGGGCGTCAGAGATCGTTTCAAGGTCGTCGTCGGCGGTGCGCCCATTACCCGTGAGTTTTCCGATTCAATCGGGGCAGACGGATACGGCGCCGACGCCGTTATGGGCGTCGAACTGGCTACGAAATTCCTCGGCGCCTGATGAATGTTACGTCCGGCCTTCCGTAGCGCGCCCATGCCGCGTTCACTCGACAAGCAACCGCTTTCTTTTCACGGGCCGGTGAAATATAATGTGGTGGCGGGCGATGCGGATGCCTGTAACGCGGTGCCGGCTGCATCCCTGCCGATATCGTGGATTTACGGTATTATTCCTCCCGTTACTCATAGGCGTCCATATATGTGGTGAGGCGGCTTGACGATGACATCCGGCCAGTGTAATCAGACCGAATCGAGCGCCGGTTTCAGCCATGATGAAAAAGCCGCCCGCCCGGCCGGCGCACCCAAAAAGAAACGGCGGCGGCGTCGGCGCTTTGTGATTTCGGCTGTGCTGCTGCTGGTTGTGGTGATATGGTCGGCCCCATATCTGCTATCGACGGGTCCCGGTTGCGATTTTATCGTGTCAATTGTTGACAACCGGTTCAAGGGCGCAATAAGCATCGGTGAGATTTCGCTTTCGTGGCTGGGGCCGTGCCGGGTGACCGACCTGCGGATAGCGGACCTTAACGGGCGGAAAGTCCTGGGCGTCGATGAATTCAAACTGGACGCCGGTATTCTGGGTTTCGTGAAGGAGGCCGAAAATTTCGGACACGCCTCGGTCGCTTCGCCGGACGTTACGCTGTTCCTGAATGCCGAAGGCGTCCCTTCAATGACCGAAGCTCTCGAACCGGTCGAACCTTCACCGGAGCGTAAGGGCGTACCGCCTGCTCCGAAAGGCAGCATCACCGTTACCAATGGCCTGGTCAGGATCGTCCGTGCAGACGGGCGGAACTACGAAATACGGGGAATAAACACCACAATCAACCTCGATACGCTGAATCGTATTGAAGGTAAAATTGATTTCGCCCCTGCCGCCGGCGGGCGGTTGTCTATCAAGTTCGACGTGTCCGATCTCGCTGCCGGCGGGGAAGTCCAGCTGGACGGAGCGAAGGGAAGCTTCGGTCTTGCCACTCACGAGCCGGCGCCCCTTGGTCCGATTGTGGAGTTTGCCGCCGGCCAGGTCGGGATCGACGGGGCCGCTCGTATTGACCTTACAGGAAATATAAAAGATGGAGGAGTAACGGCGGATTTCGATGTAGCGACCCTTGGACTGCGGGCGGGCGGTCCGGAGCGAACGGATTTACGCCCAACCGACCTGAACCTCTCCGGGAATCTGAACGCCACGTCGAAAAAGATCAGCGGAAACGCGAAACTGACCGGCGAGGCGGCGAATCTGAAGGCGAACTTTGTCTATAAACCTTCGTCTGCGCCGTCGGAGTTGTCGTGGGAGGACATTCTGGCTGCGGTGATTGGAGGCAAATCAATAACCTTACCGGGCGTTTCGCTGGACATCGAGAATTGCAGGATTGATCTTCCCAAACTTGCCCGTGCGGTTCCGTCGCTGCTGAAAGTCCTTCCCGACGTGGAGATCACGTCGGGGACAGTTACGACCAAGAAGATTGCAATCCGCGGCGGGGACAGGCCATCGGTGCGGGGGCGCGTGGACTTGAGCGAACTGCGGGCACGCAAGGGAGATGCGACAATATCCTGCCGACCGGTTTCGCTGGACCTGGATGCATACCTGGATAAAAAGACGGGGCTGAAGATTGACACAATGAAATTCGTATCCGCCTTCGGCGGCGTTGAAGACAAAGGCAAGGCCGGGGATCTTGCGACGGAATTCCGGCTGGACCTGTCAGAGTTTCATAAGGAACTTGGGAAAATCTTCGATTTCGCTTCCGCATTCCCGCGAGGCCGATTTGATGGAACCGTGAATTTGACTCGTCGAGGAACTGAGCGAGTTGATCTTGTGCTGGATATAAATACTCATGATTTTGAATATGCCGCCGGCGAAAAGACCATTCACATTGACAAGGCCAATATTCACCAGGAAGGATACCTCCTGCTTGAAGATTATAAACTTCTCGAAGCGGTCGCTACCGCCGGGTCAGTCGGACTTCCGAAGGAGTTGTCCCTGACCGGGTCCGGAAACTACCATTTCAAAAAGAAGATTTTCAAATACGGTGTGAACGTCGAACGGGCCGACTTGCAGTCGTTGTATCGCCGTTTCGGCAAAGGCAAACCCGCCGAACCGTGGCACGGGCGCCTGCCTGCCGGTAGGCAAGGTCTCGGTCGTGATAAACCCGAATTTGCGGCCGCGGGGCGCACATTCCACGAAAAGGCCCGTTTTTCGGAGCCTCCGGAGAAGAAACCCGCCGACCTGCCGGGCTTGGAAGGACAGGTAACCGGTCGAATAGTCCTTTCCCGGCCCGACGGGAAGAATCACGTCAAACTTACCGCGAATTTTACGGGGCAACAGATAGCCGTCAACGGCAAGGGCAAGTATTCCGGCGCTGTTGAGCTTAAGAATACATTCAATCGTCCCGCCGAAGACAAACCCCCGATCTCCGTTGGAAATGTGACTTTTACGAACCTTCGACTCGATGGAAAATCGCTCACCGGACAGCCGATCAAACTCAAATGGTCCGGGCTGAAACTCGATCCCGAAATGCGATGGATGGATATTGCCTCGGCCAATCTCGAAAGCGAACCTTCGAACCTGCTGGCCAAGGAGGTTCACCTTGTATTGAGTGATGACTTCAAGGCGAAGGGAGAAGTTGAAATCTCCGCGAACCTTGCCAAAGGTTTGGCCTTCGCCGGGCAACTTTTGAAATGGGAGAGAACCCCGCAGATTTTCGGCGATCTGACATGGAATGGAGTAAGTAATTATTCCGGCGGCATCGTCCGGCTTAGCGGAGACGGCGAGATTGAAGAACTGGTCGTCGGCAGCGGCGAACGAATTTCCCGCCAGGGGAAGGTAACTTTCGATCACGTTACCAATCTGGATCACGGTAAGAAACGAATTACGCTCGAGAAGACGGAATTGGTATCAAAAGCGCTTTCGCTGAAGATGGGCGGTACGATCGACCTGTTCGGCAGCGAATGGCTACTGGACCTGGCCGGTTCGTACGAAGGCTCCTGGGAAGACCTGACGCTGTTGCTGCACGAATTTGTCCCGGAAACCAGGGCAAAGGTCTTGCTGGTCGGTAAGATAAGCGAACAGATTCGCATTACCGGCCCAGCCCGCAACCCTAAAGTCCGTCCGGCCTTCCGCGAAGTTAAGGCAAATACGGCGCTGGGATGGGCGCGGGCCGACGTTTTCGGCATCCCATTTGGGCAGGCCAGGCTTTCGCCGGTTCTGGAAGACGCCCAGGTGCGGATCCCCAAAACCGTCATTGCTTCCGGCGACGGAACAGTGCGTCTGGCCGGAACGATCGACATGCAGGGCGACGATCCCGTCTTTCGCCTGCCGGGAAAGGTGCGCGTGCTGGAGAATCTGGAACTCACGCCTCAACTGAATAAAGATCTCCTGACGCGGTTCAATCCCATCTTCGCCGAACTCGCCGGCGTCGAAGGCAGAATTTCCCTGGAAACGAAGGACCTTGTGCTTCCCCTTGGCGAGAATATTAAAAAAACCGGCAGCGGCGCCGGGCATCTGGACCTGCGGAAACTGAAGGTCCGGCCGAAGGGAATCCTCACGGAACTCCTGCAATTGGGTCTGGGCGGGCCACAGGATCAATTACCCGTACTGGTGCGTGGTGTGGATTTTAAAATCCGGGACGGAAGAATCGAATACGAGGATTTTACGCTGTTCTTCCCCGAAGGTTTTGATCTGAAGTTTCGCGGGTCGGTGGGTTTTGACGACACTCTGGACCTGGCCGTATCTGTCCCGCTCAGCGTGCATCTGTTGGAGAAACTTGGAATTTCCGGCCCCACTGCTGACTACGTCCGTGTCCTGTCCGGCCTTCGTGTGGATATACCCATCATCGGAAGCCGTTTCAAACACCGGTTGGATTTCGCGAAAGTGGATGTAAAACCGCTGATCGAACAAGCGATCAAGAAACTCCTGGCCGAACAGACCGGTAAGTTACTTGAAGATTTACTTAAGGATCGCAAGCGAAAAGAGAAACCGAAAAAGGACGAGGATCCCAAAGACAAAGATAAAGACTCCAAAGACAAGGTCAAAGATTTGGACCCCCTGCTGGATTCGCTGCTTGACCTTCTGAAAGAGAGCCGGCCCCGGCGGGATTCGGATGAAAGGAACGAGAAGCCGTGAAATACACGGCGCGGCCTTCGACCTCAACCAAAATAATCACTGTCCAATAGTCAGTAACTGACTGGCACTGTCCAAAAATTGGGAGATAGAAAAAAAGCGTTTATCGCATTGGGCTACCAGCGGACAGCAGGAACAAGAAGGGCACGGATTGCTCCAGGCACTCCCGCTGTATAGCATGACAGCGCTACCTTCTCATTAGCCCCGGATGGGGCTAAACACTCGGTGGGATGCCGCCTTTACAGGACAACCCGCTGGCAGCCCATAAAGCGATAAACGCGCTTTTTGCCGGTCAATAATGGTTCAAGGGCATATTCCCCACCCATAGGACAAAGCCTGCGAGTTATTATGATTGAGTGAAAATCTTTTACAGAATTTCGAGAAATCGAACGTTAGTGGTACGGATTGCACAGATTTATTCTTCGAATCCGCAATCCACAATCCGCGATTTTATTGGATTTCTTCCGGGGTTTCGAGATCGGTCTTTTTCACAACTCCCAGTTTCCG
>DAOVFI010000434.1 GCA_030673005.1 Planctomycetales bacterium | reverse complement strand
GATCGAGCCGTGGTACTATCGCGACTCGAACTTCCAGAACTGGTGCACCTGCGAAAACTCGGATATGTTCACCTACGTCGGCTGCCATTATGTCGATCTGGTGGCGTTCATTACCGGCCTGAAGCCGGTGGCCGTCAGCGTTTATGGCATCGTCGATAAATACCCCAACGGGCGCGAGGGCTACCTGTGGACCGACGGGCGGATTATCTGGGAGAATGGCGCGTCGCTGAGCGTAGTAGATGCAATCGGCTATCCCAACGCCGCGCCCGGCGGAAACGCACAGGGCCTGACCATGTGGTGCCAGGGCGACAACGACGCGACGCTGCTGCTGCACTGCGACCAGTATCGCGGCGTCAAGCACAGTTACAACTCGGCCGGGACCGATCCGGGCGATACGGTCTATGCCGAACCCAGCCCGGACTATTTCAAACTGCTGGACCTCGGCGGCGGCGGGTTGACGCCAGTCGGATACGGGCATCGCAGCGCCGAATTTATCATTCGCGCCGGATGCAAGGCGCGGACCATCGGTGACCTGGCAGAGCGGCAAAAACTCCTGCGCCGCTTCGACGCCGAAGGTATAATGGCTACACCGTCCAACAGCAGTTATAACGAACTGGTAGTCGAGGCTGGCCGGAAGAGCATCCTGTCCGGCGGGCGGGAAGTGGCTATCGATTACGATAAGTCGGCAGTGCGGTTCAGAGAATATAAGTAGGCCGGGACGGAACGCAGCGTAGTCCCGGCGGATCGATTTGACAATGCGAGATCGATTCGACAATGCGGGTGCCGGGACTTCGCTTCGCTTCGTCCCGGCCTACTGAATATGGAATTTACGAAAGGATAAATAACACGCATGGCTACCAAGGAATTTCCACTGGTTCCGGAAGATGTCGCTCCGGTCAAGACTAAGTATCGGACGATTTGCACGCAGATTCCCGTCCCGGAATCTGTCAATCTGCTCAAGCGTCTGCGCGACCTGGAGCCTCGGAGCATGGGCGGTCAGCCGCCGGTCATCTGGGACCACGGCGAGGGATTCACCATCTCCGACGCCTACGGGAATACGTGGCTTGATTTTTCCTGCGGCGTCCTTGTTACGTCGTCCGGGCATGGACATCCGGCGATCATCAAGGCAATCGCGGACATGGCCAACCACGGCATGTATCACGCCTACTGCTTCGCGACGGAGATTCGCATCAAACTGGTCGAGAAGATCACGACCATGCTGCCGGCGCCGCTCAAGCGGGTCTTTCTGCTGACGACCGGCTCGGAAGCGACCGAGTGCTGCATCAAACTGGCGCGAACAAAAGGCAACAAGGTCGGCGGCGAGAAAAAGAATATACTTGTATCGTTCGAGAACGGTTTCCACGGGCGGACGATGGGCGCGCAGCTGGCCGGCGGGTCGGCGGCTCTGAAATCATGGCTTGGCGGGGATAACCCGGAATTCGTCCAGGTCCCGTTTCCCGACGGCTTCCGCCAGGTTGATACGAGTTTCGACGTTTTCGTCAAGACGCTGGTCGATAAGGGCGTCAATCCCGACGATGTCTGCGGCGTGATGGGCGAGACGTTCCAGGGCTGCAACGCAACGCTCATGCCGGCTGATTATGCTCAGAGGCTCCGCGCGTGGTGCGATGAGCACAAGGCGGTGATGATTTTCGACGAGGTTCAGGCCGGTTTCGGCAGGACCGGCAAACCCTTCGGCTTCTCGCATCTTGGCGTCGTTCCGGACCTTGTAGCGTGCGGCAAAAGCATGTCCGGCGGGATGCCGGCCTCGGCGGTGCTTGGCACTGAAGAGTTGATGAGCATGTTCGGGCCGGGCGAGATGACAAGCACGCACTCGGCCAATCCGATATGCTCGGCGGCCGCCCTGGCGAACCTCGAAGTCGTCGAGACCGAGGGTCTTATCGAAAACACCGCCAAACTGGCGCCCGTCCTGGCCGAAGGTTGTGAGCGGATTACCAAGGCCGCCGGCGGAAAGATCGGGCACTGGCGCTCGACCGGGCTGGTCGGGGCATTACAATTCACAAAGCCCGGCACGACCGAGCCGGATCCCGAGCCGGCATGGGAGATGGTCAATCGTGCGGTCCGGTGCGGCGTGATGCTGTTTGCTCCGGTCGGCATCGGCGGATGTGCGGTAAAGATCAACCCGCCGCTGCTGATAAACGCCGAAGCACTCAACGAAGGACTGGAAGTACTGGAAAAAATCGCCGCCGAAGGTTTATAATCTTTTTTGTTTCCAATCGGCAATTGGAATTGGGAAATTGGCAATCGAAAAGGGCCCTTAGCTCAGCGGTTAGAGCAGTGGACTCATAATCCATTGGTCGTAGGTTCAAATCCTACAGGGCCCAGTCTTCGCCCGTCGGGCTACGCCCTGGCCAACCAGTCTTAGTTGGCCGCTTAAGGCGAACGCAGACTGACACGGCGG
>DAOVFI010000544.1 GCA_030673005.1 Planctomycetales bacterium | reverse complement strand
AAGGAAATCGACGTAATCAAAAACCTCGGCGTGGAATTCAGGACGAACACCACGTTCGGCAAGGACATTACCGTCAAGAGCCTCAAAGAAGACGGTTACGAAGCGGTCTTTCTGGGCGTCGGCGCGCAGGGGGGCGTCGCCCTTGGCATCGCCGGCGAGGAGATGCCCGGCTGTGTAAGCGCGGTCGATTTCCTCAAGTCCGTCGCGCGGGGCGAAAGGCCCGACGTCGGCAGGCGGGTCGCCGTTATCGGCGGCGGCTTCACTGCCGTCGATTCGGCGCGGACCGCCGTCAGACTCGGGGCCGAGGAAGTCTTCATCCTTTACCGAAGGACGAAAGACGAGATGCCCGCATCGGCCGAAGAAATAGCCGAGGCCGAGGAAGAAGGCGTAAAAATAATGTATCTCGTCTCGCCGCAGGAGATTGTCGGCGACGGCAAGGTCGAGAAGATACGCATGCTCAATTACGTTCTCGGCGAGATGGACAAATCCGGCAGGCGCCGTCCGGTCGAGGTGCCGGGTACGGAATTCACACTCGATGTCGATACGGTAATCCCGGCTGTCAGTCAGTCGGTAGAGGTCCAGGCCGCCGGCGATTTGAAACTGACGCGGTGGAACACGATCGAAACCGACGAGCAGACCTGCGCGACCAACATTGCGGGCGTCTATGCCGGCGGCGATTGCGCCGGTGGTCCGCAGAACGTCATAACCGCCGTCGCCGACGGGAAACGGGCGGCGGCTTCCATCGATATGTATCTTGCCGGCGACGAGGCGTTCCTGACCTATGACGCCGAGCAGACCGTCGTCGATAAGGATATGGTGCTGCAAAGGGTTGATGACAGGACGCGCCGCCGCCGGCCGGTACTGGAAATGACCGATCCAAGCGTGCGTGCGGGGAATTTCGAGCAATACTCGCCGACGCTTACACAGACCCAGGCGGTCGAGGAGGCAAAACGCTGCCTGGCCTGCGGATGCGGCGCCGGCTGCGAGATATGCGTGGACATCTGCAAAATGTTCGCATGGAGCATGGACGCCGGCGGCAAGGTCGTTCTTGACGAAGAGGCGTGCGTAGCCTGCGGCATGTGCATCTGGCGATGCCCGAACAATAACATCGAAATGATCCAGACGGGCGAGGAAAACCTCGTCAAATAGTAGCCGGTAGCCCGCTTGCCACGCCGTAGCCTTAGCGAAGGCGGGTAGTCAGTAGTCAGTGGGTGGCACGGTCAAGACGAACGCCTGCCTGCCCTTCGGGTCTGAGCCTCAGGGTCGAAGACCGGTAGGCAGGAAGTGAGTCTTGGCCGTGATGGACGTCGGACCACGGCCAAGGGAGGCCGAGGCCTGACGGCCTCAATCTCCCTTGACCGTGCCGCCTGGAGACTAAACAATGAACGTACGCGGGCATCATCTTGTCTGCTCCTATTGTTTTTACGGCTCCGGCAAGGAGACGGCGAAGGAGTTCTTCGGCATCGACAACGCGATCCCGGACTTGCTCCGGATGTTGCAGGCCGATCCCGACCTAGAGATTACCGCGGCGGCGGATTTTGACGACGTGTGTAAGATCTGCCCTATCAAGACGCCCGAAGGTTGCGGGCGGGGCAGGGATAAGCCCGGCGGCATCGCCGCACAGAGCGAAAAACTCCGCCAGTGGGATCGTGTTCTGCTCGAACGGCTCGGGCTTCAGGTCGGCGAAACGATCACCGCGCGCGACCTTGAGAAGCGCCTGCGCGAGCGGATTCCCGACATCAGCGTAATCTGCACCAACTGCACCAGCGCCTCGCCCAGCGGATGGGCGGAA
>DAOVFI010000031.1 GCA_030673005.1 Planctomycetales bacterium | reverse complement strand
TTGCCCGATGAGTCATCAATTGCCTGAACGAGGCGGAGCTGCATCAGGTTCGGGTTGGATTCGATCATCTTTGCGGCATTGGCGAGGTTTCGCAGGGCGGCGGTTTCACCGCGAGCTTTTTCCAGAGCGGCTAAAGACTCTTTTCTTGCACTGACCACCTGTGCGAAGACGTCTTTCAACTTTCCGGGGAACATGATGTCTTTCAGATTGACCGAAATGAGTTTGAGGCCAAGATCCCCTACCCTACCTTCGGTCATTTCCATCAGTTGCTTCGACATCTCATTCCTGCTTTCGAGAATTGCGTCAATGTCGGCAGTGCCGATAATTTGCCTGACGGGCACACAACCAGTGGGAGGGCAACACGCGGAACCATAGCAGCGATTTCTGCACAGGCCGCTTCCATCTCCCGAAATCAGTGTATCGTTAACGAAGACAGACGCAATTTAAAAGATCAGAGTCCCGGTGGCATTGTCTGAAAGTGGCGAAAAAGAGGGACTCTCACGGCCAAGCGAGATTGAGGCCACTTGGCCTCAACTCGCTTGACCGTGCCACCCTACGGTTTTTTCACCGCCACTATCGCTCGCAGGTTGGGCCAACGGTACACGCTTGAGCGGAGGGTGGAATCCGGACGGCGGCTCATCCGGCGGATCATCGCTTCGGCCTGCTTATAGTATTGCATCGCCTGGTCCTTTGCCCCGACAGTCAGCAGCAACTCGGCGAAAAGGAAGTACTTGCGTTTGACGAGAAAATACTTTTGTTTGCTTTTTTTCGGATCGGCAAACTGTACGTTGACGGCCTGGACATATCGATGAGCCGCTTTCTGAAGATCGGCGGCGCTGCCGGCCCGAAACGCGTCGATTGCGACATAGTACCAAAGGCGCGCTTCGAACGAGCCGGCTTTACCCTGAGCCGTATTCAGACCTTCGCGGACGACTTTACCGGCCTGGGGCACTTGGCCCGCCTTGATGTGGAGGGCCGCCAGATCGGTATAGCCCATCAGCAAACTGTTCAGCGCTCTTTGTCGATCGTCCGGGCGCGCACTCTTCAACCGGGCCGCGCAGCCCCGAACGTCCTGCTGCTTTTTCTGGATTTTTTCGCGGATATAATCGCTGAGCAGTTGTTTTCTCGTCGCCGTATAGACCAGCGGCTGACAGCCGGGGATGTCCGGGCAACTGAAGACAATCCGGCAGGCGCCGGGCAGGACGGGAAGGAAACCGACGAATTCCCACTGACCCTTTCGGTTCTTCTGACCGTGGAGCACGAACGTCGCACTTCCGATTTTCGCGAGGACTTTGGGGGTACCGGTTCCGGGCGGTGTGGCGTTCAGGCCGACGGTGAAGATGGGGAACGAAGCGAAGTTCCTGCTGCCGTATTTTGCCAGAACCGCCGGTGAGGGGAAGACCACCACCAGCGGCGAAGCGGTTACAGGCTTGAGTCGCTCAATCAACCTGGCCAGTCCGACCTGGTTGGCCTGGAAGTATGCACACTCATCGTTAATGGTCTCCCATCGCTCCTCGTCGGCGATGAGGTACTGGTGTTTGAAACGCCTGATGTCGCGGCGAAGGATCTTCTTGGCGGCTTCCATCTGGTCCTGGAGGTTCTTGTTGTCGGCGCGGGCGAGGTCGCGGTCGAGATACTTCGTCGCGGCCAATCGTCCTTCGGCCCGATAAAGAACCCGGAAGACTTTCCGGTAGTCCAGGTTCGCCAGTTGGGTAACCATCTTGTTCATTTCATCGCGCGAGTCCATGAGGGTTTTGACCGAGATATCAACACGACGGGCGAGTTTGACTTTGGGGCGAAGTGCTTCGCGGAGTTTTGGCCAGAATTCGTTCTCCACCCAGCGCAGCACATTGCGTTCCAGGATCATCAGCACCAGGCCGTTGCCGGAAATTTTCAGGACGGTTCGCCTGATACACTGTCGCAGGTGTCTTCGCGCCTGGAGGCGGAAGGCCGCCTTGAACGACCGCAGCCCGCCCAGAGGCATTCCGATCGAGCGGACTGCCTGGCGGTCGATGATCTTTTTGAGGTTCAGGTTCAGATTCTTCCTCACCACGCCGGTCAGGGCGTTCTTGTGTTCGGTTACGAGCAGGTAATCCAGGCCGTTCCTCTCGGCCCACTTGATGGCGGTCTGCTCAGCCATATCCTTGCCGATCTGCTTCAGCATGGATCGAAGCTTCGAGGAATTGTCCGAGGTCGCCGGCTTTTGACCGTGAAGGTCCTTGATTTGCGAAAGCTCGAGGGCCGAGTTGGCGGCTTCTTCGTGAACCTGGCGGATTTGCTGGAACAACTGCACTTCGCGCAAGGTTCCGCGACGGCCTCCCTTGGGGTTTGCGTATTTACCGGCGATATACCGCCGGAAGACTTCGCCGGCCAGGTGGAGGTGCTTGACGTGTTTCAGGAGTTTGGCGTGATCGGGTTCAGGCCCGTCCTTGAGGGCGGCAATCTGATTGGCTGCTTTCCGGATGATTCGCAGTTGCTGCTCGAGCGGCTTTACGAAGCGTGAGATACGTGCGGGGTCTTCCTGTTCGAGTCGCTGCCGGCCTGTCGGTGCGGTTGTGGCGGTCGGACCCGATAGCGCGGCCTCGGTGCCCGGCTGAGCCGAAACCGTGATTGTCCCGATTAACGTAACCAGCGTCCCGAATGCCCATCGATTTCGCACGATCCACATTGTCTTTCTCCCTGAGTTCGCTACGGTGTAATAAACCGGAACGGTATCCGATTTGTGAGTTGACGACCGGGCAACAACGATGGGGCTACCTGCCTGCAGGTGTTCTTGTCCGCAGCGCAGGGCGCGAACATACCTACCCGCTAAAGCGTGAAGGCATGGCGCCCCTCATTTTATCTCGGACAGTGTATTACTTTCTTTTGTTCGGTTCGATACATCCGGCGGGGTCTTCGCCGCGTTCAATGCAGGCGATCTTTCTCACCCTTCGCTCGTGCCGGCCGCCGTCTTCGAATTCCGTCTTCAGCCAGGTTGTTACGATTCGGCGCATCATCTCTTCGCCTAATATATCCGTCGCCAGGCACAGGACGTTTGCGTCGTTATGACGTCTGGACATCTGGGCGGACAGTTCATCGTTGCAAATTGCGGCGCGTACCCCGTTGACCTTGTTGGCCACGATGCTCATTCCGATCCCTGTCCCGCAAAGTGTAATTCCCCATTCGGCCACACCGTCGGCAACGGCTTTAGCGGCCTTGTAGCCCATGTCCGGATAATCGCAACTCTTCGACGAATTGGTCCCCATGTCGAGAACCTCGTTTCCCGCCTCGCTCATCAGAGCGTACACCTTCTCTTTCATTTCTTGTCCGCGATGGTCGGCAGCCAGTGCGATTTTCATAGCATATTCTCTTTTACTCGTTTTTTCAGGGCCTGTTCAATCCGCCTTGCGGTCCGCAGATACGTCTGCGAATCTCCGCCGATCGGATCCTCGATGTCGCCCGAACCATCGAGGAGAAACGTTTTCCCGATGGCGTCCGGCGCCTGCCGGACTACCTCGTTCATGTGACTTCGCCCCATACAGAATATCAAATCCGCCGAATCAATCAACCTGCCGGTAAGATTTCTTGAGCGATGTTTTCCGGCTTCTCCGCCGAGAGCGGCGACGGCCGAGACCGCATGTCCGGTCGCAGCCCTTCCGTCGGCGGTAAAAACGCCCGCCGAAATTACTTCCTGACCGAAACTTTTCAGATCATCGACGCTGCAACCGAGCCGCTCTGCAAGCATCTTTTTCGCCAAGGCCGACGCCATGGGACTGCGACACGTGTTTCCGGTGCAGACGAACAGAACCCGCCGGCGGATCATCCGTTCAATAGCGCCGGCGTCATAGACGCCTTCCCGGACGACTTTATATCCGGATCCTTTGAAGGAAACGATAGTAGATGCCTTGTCGTAACGAGTCTGTCCGGCGTCTATCAGCAGATCGATCCGTCCGTCGAGTTGGGTGAGAACGTCTTCGGCGCAGGTCGGCGGGTTTTTACCTGCAAGGTTGGCGCTGGGCGCCAGGACGGGTCTGCCGATCCGCTTCAGCAGCAACTGCGCCACCGGATGGTCCGGACATCGCAGACCAACCACCCCGGCCGGCGCAATCCGCCTGTAAATCGCCTTGCCGTGGAGCGACCGATGTGCAAACTGCCCGGCGACGGGCAGCAGGATGGTTACAGGACCCGGCCAGGCCTTCTTTATCAGTATCCGCGCCGGCAGCGGAATATCCCTGACGTACTGTTTTACCTTCTCAGGCCCGGACAGGTGGACCGTGAACGGCGACTTGGGGCGATTTTTCAGTTTTCGCAACCGGCTCACCGCACGGGCGTCCGAAGCCGATACTCCAAGACCATATACCGTCTCGGTGGGAAAAGCCACCAGCCGACCGGCGCGCAAGGCCCGAACTGCCGGGCCGAGCAAACGACCGAAGGCGGATGTGTCGATATTACGACACCCCCGACCGGAAGAAGCCCTGGGCAAGTCAATCTTGATAATGCGTGTCCTGGCCAATGAGAATCCCTTCAAACCAGGGCAATTATCCCGGCTTCAACGGTAAAAAGTCAAGCGGCCGCCTCACTCGAAGAGCCGGTTGCGTTGTCGTCTGAATTCGGCGTAACAGTTCAGCCGTTTGCAAAGGTTCATACAGCATTTTGCAGGGATACAGAGGAAAAGAGAATTTTGCACCTGCCTACCGGCACGCAGGTTCAACATTCATTTTTTATCCCCTGCATCACTGCAAAGTCTTTTCAGACAAGGATAAAGCAGATTATATTGCATACGGGTTAAGTGTTACGTAAAAAGAAAGGGACAGAAACGAAGTTGCAGGGTTAAAGAATCTCCACGACCCTGCCTTCCCTGCCGGCCTGGTAGATGGAAAGAACGGTCTGGAGGCATTTCAGGCCATCCTCGCCTGAAATCGGTGCAGGTCTGTCTTCCAGTACGGCGTTAATGAAATCCTTCACCATCTCGCAGTAGAAGGACAAGGCGCTGTCGCCGCCGGAGGGTAATTCGTTCCATTCATTGGGAACCAGATCGATGTCATCCCTTGTCGTATAGACTTTCATAGGCTCGGCCACCAGGGTCATCTGCCCCCGGTCACCCATGAGACAGACTCTGCTGCCGCTGCCGCCATGCGCAACAGTCGAGGCGTTAATGCCGCCCACGGCGCCGTTGCTGAACTTCAGGGTCGCATTCAGTGTGTCTTCCACCTCGACGCCGTCCGGCGAGCCGTAAGTGCCATATTCGGCGGCAACCCTGATTACCTCCAGACCGGTCAGGCAGCAAATCAGATCGATGTAGTGGCTGAAGTTCATCATCAGGACGCCGCCGCCGCTTTGGGAGCGATTACCCCGCCAGTCCGTAACAGACCTGCCACTGTATCCCCGGCTCCAGTAAGTCTCCTCTTTGAATCCGAACAGGACCATGCTTATGTTGAATATCTTCCCTATCGCCTCCTTCTCCAGCAGTTCCCCGGCCTTGACCGAAGCGGGATGATACCTCAGGGCATAATTCACCCCCAGTTTTACACCCGCTTTTTTACATTCCGAGATCATCTTCTCGCCGTCGGCGACGGTGGTGGCGATGGGTTTTTCGCACATCACGTGCTTGCCCGCCCGGGCGGCCCGGATGGTTATCGGAGCGTGGAGATAATGCGGGACGGCGACAATGACCATGTCAATCTCTCTGTCGGACAGAACGTCGTCCAAATCGTCGGTACAGGCAACGCCGAACTCCCCGCCGAGATTCTCCGCCACCTGCTTTTGGGTATCCATGACGATAACGAGTTCGGCGGCGTCAATGTCGCGCAACGCCTCCGCGTAGCGTAAAGACACATCTCCACAACCAATCAGTCCGGCCTTGACCTTTTTCACGTCTTTACCTTTCAATCATTTTCTACGGGTTATGGATATTCGTACCCGTCCACCATGCAGATTTGCATATTCCCGTCCACCTCCGAATTGAAGAACGCCTTCCGCCCGTCCGGCGACAGGAACGGATGAGGATGGGCCAGATAATTGCTCCACGAGCATCCCGGATGCAGAAGATACCTGACCTTCAGAGAAGAATCCTCTCCTTCAGGGAGAGTTCCAATAAAGAGTCGGCAGTCCTCGCCTCTTCTGCCCTGGGCTGCGTAGCGAATCCAATCCGAGACCATCATTGTGCCGGACGGGTCGAACGCGAAATGGTTGAATCGCGGGTTGTCTATCTCGCGGGTTATAAGGTTCCTGCGGGCGCCGGGCAGATTTTTTCCACGATGCGATGTGCTTTCGTCGGTCGAAACAGGCCGGGCCTCGATTATCGGCCTGTGAACGGGGTCCATCGGGCCGATCCACACGCCTCCTGTCGCGGAAAGCCCCTCTCCACGCCAGCACTCGTGCCCATGGCAGAATTCCTCTGCGTCCCTGCCCCAGGGAAGGTCGCGCCAATTAGTCCCGTCGTCGCGGATGACGTGGATATCCCCGCCCAAATCGTCAGCAAATAACTTTATGTTCTTTCCCTGACTGTCGCACAGCGAGCCGTGGTTGTGCTGGATCATGACGTCGTGGCCGGCCTCGGGGTCTTTGGAGCGGCAGTATTGCGGGTGCATGTTGCAGAATTCGGGGTGTTCATAGACCAGACTTACCGAGCAATCGACCAGGTCGAAGATAAGAAGCCCAAAAGGCGCCCCTTCGGTCCGCCCGTCGCCGAGGAACGCCGAGATTGCCAGGCGCCGGCCGTCCGAGGAGATCGTTGAAAGTACGTAGAACCGGCTGGGACGATAGTTGGTTCCCGGAAGCGGCGAGTCGATGACCAACAGCGTCTCGCGCTCGTACGAATCGAGAGAAAGACGCTTGAGCATCGCCCTGCCGCCGCCGGGGACAGTCTGATCCACAATATAATAGACGTATTTCCCGTCGGGACTGACCGACGGGGCCAACGCGCCCCGCTCGTCTGTCAGCTGCCGCAGACTGAAACCATCTTCAATGTCGCACAGGCAGAGTATGGTGTCACGGGCCGTCTTGTCGGGGTCGTCGGGATCGAACTTCCTAAATCGCTGATAGACGAACCGTCTGGAATCCGGGGTAAAAACATGTGATTCCATGTAAATGTGGCTGTTACAGGTATCGGGATTCGTGGTGATCTGAACGACCCTCAAGCCTTCGGGCGACTCCGGAGTCAGCAGGTGCTGTATCCGGCAACTCTCACGAACAACGGGAGCATCTACGGGCGGTTCCACGGTCAATCCTGCCTTCTTTCTTTTTTTACCTCTGTTAATACTACAGCGCGAAGTAGCACGAAATCGTTACAAGAAAGAACGTTCAGCGTTCAGCGTTCAGCAATCAGCATTCAGCCAACAGATATGGGCGCCTGACGTACATCGGGTATTCTGACTGCTGACCGCTGATTGCTGATTGCTAAACACATTGCTGTAACAAGTGTCGTTACCAGATTTCAGAGGCTTTACGCGTTATTACTTCGCGCTGTAGTATTAAAATATAATAGTTTATAAGAGTGGCCCACCACTAAATTCCATACAAATCTGGATGAAAGACAGGTCATCGGCGATACTGATATGTTCGATTTCGTCCGGCGCTATCATCATGCACCGATAATATTTCCAATGTCTCTTCCCAAACCTTCGGAAAATCGCTACGCTAACCAATCAACAGGGAAAACATCATTATGGACATTCTGAGTCTTTTACAGTCGCATCCGCTTTTCAAGACGTTCAGTCCCGAAGCGCTGGCCGAGGCGGTCCGTGCCGGCACAGCCGTTACGTATGAACCGGGTGACATCTGTATCTCACAGGACCAGGCCGGCAAGATTTTCGGGGTCCTGATTTCCGGGCGCCTCGAGGCCGTCCAGGCCCATGGCGCGACTCAGCGCGAGCATCTGGGTAATATCGAGTCCGGTGAATGCTTCGGCGAAATGTCGCTGCTTACCGGCAAGGCGTCGAGCACCGAAGTAATCGCGACGACGAAATCCCAGGCGGTGGTTTTTCTCCAGGAGGCGATAAGCCCCGTCATCGCCCTGAACCCCGACGCTGTGAAGCATCTTGCCGGCCTGATAACCAGCCGACTTGCCCCGTCGCAGGATAAGGAACACAAAAAACCTGTTTCCGCCGCCCGTTACAGTCTCGGCGCGTCGGAGGCAATGCGAATCCTCACGATTGCGTGCAGGAAAGACGACGTTCGCTATTGCTGCTTTGACACGACAAGCACAGAGGCGATTGCGTGGGGCAAGATAACAGGACTCGGAACCGATAAGGCCCTGCATATTTACGAAGGACCGTCGGCGCGACGTGAAAGCAGGCTATCGACCTCGACGCATGAAGCAGCCGTCGAAGCGGTGTTCGATTTACTGACATCCGCTGAGATGGAACTGCTCGGTTCGCCGGCGGACCTGTCGGCCGTCGGGCACAGGATATCCCACGGCGGGCTGCGTTTTCCCGGACCGGCTGTCATTGATGAAGATGTAATGAAGGAGATCGCCCGTCTGGACGACCTGGCCCCGCTGGACAACAGGTACAATCTGACAGGCATCGAGGCCTGCCGCAAACTTGCGCCGCAGGCGACCCACGTGGCGGTCTTCGACACCTCATTCCATCACGGGATGCCACCTGCGGAGTATCGGTACGCCCTACCGGCCGACCTGGCGGATGAGAACCATTTACGCCGCTTCGGTTTTCACGGCATTTCTCACGAGGGCGCAGGGCGGGCAGTGGCGGACCACCTGGGCGTCGGCTTCGATGCGCTGCGGACGATCAGCTGCCACCTTGGCATGGCTGCTTCGCTGACGGCGATCGATCACGGCAGGAGCGTAGCCAATACGATGGGCCTGACGGCGCTGGCGGGGCTTGTAATGGCCAGGCGCCCGGGCGACCTGGACCCGGGCCTGGTGCTGCATCTTCTGCGCGACGGGAAGATTACTCCCGACGAGTTGACGCGCCGACTCTATACCGAATCCGGCCTGCTCGGACTGTCGGGGATCTCCGACGACGCACGGGAGATACTCAATGCGGCAAACGACGGCGATTCCAGGGCGCTGCTTGCCTTACAGGTATATTGTCGCCAGGCGCGAAAATACCTCAGCGCCTATATAGGGCTGCTCGGCGGCGTAGAGGCGATCGCCTTTACCGGCGGGATCGGACGATACTGCCCCGGCGTGCGGGCGCGCATCTGCCAGGGACTTGACTGGATGGGCATCAGCCTGGACGAGCAGCGCAACCGCGACACCGATCCTAAGCCGGGCGAGGTTGTCGAGATATCGCAACCCCAGTCGCGCGCGAGGATATTCGTCGTCGGCAGCAACGAACAGCAGACAATCGCCCGCAAGACGGTCCAGACGCTCAGCCAAAAACGCGTTACGGACGTTATGAGGAGCAAGAAGCGCGCGATCCCCATCGGCGTATCCGCCCATCACGTGCACCTGACGCAGCCGCACGTGGAGGCATTATTCGGGCCGGGCAGTACGCTCACGTTGTACGCCGACCTCAGCCAGCCGGGCCAATTCGCCTGCAAGGAGCAGGTGGCGCTTATCGGGCCGAAGAGTCGAATCGAGCGCGTTCGCGTCCTGGGACCGGTTCGACCCGCCAGCCAGGTCGAGATTTCCCGCACCGAGGAATTCAAACTCGGCATAGACGCTCCGCTTCGACTGTCGGGCGACCTGGACGGGACACCCGGAATTACGCTTGAAGGCCCGCACGGCCAGGTCGTGCTCGATCACGGCGTAATCTGCGCGATGAGGCACATTCACATGTCGCCGCAGGACGCTATGGAGTTCGCGGTGCGCGACCATGACATGGTCCGAATCCGCGTGCACGGGCGGCGGTCGCTTATCTTCGGCGACGTCGCAATTCGAGTGCATCCGGATTTCCGCCTCGATATGCACATCGACACCGACGAAGCAAACGCAGCCGAACTCGACAAAGACACCACAGGCTGCCTCGACGCCATACAGCAGCGCGCCTCGGGGTAATACCGGTACGCAACTATATGAGTATTAGGCTTTGTCTGAAAAGTCTGTTTGGAAGCGAAAATTTCTATTTTTGTTTCTGGCAAGGAAGCGAAATAACGGCATATTGTTGAATATTCCGTTGTTTCGCTGACGCAGACCAGAAACAAAAATAGGAATTTGCAGCCCGAAGAGACTTTTCAGACAGAGCCTAACCAGGAATTATCAATTATGGTGTTTGTCCCCCATTTCCCAGGACGGCGGTGATTGTGCAGGTCGGCTTTTTCGGGTCGGGTCGATACCAATCCGGGCCGGGATTGACGCCGGTGATGACTTTCTTCAATCCGTCTTTCTCGACGGTTATGCGATAAGTGAATTCCTTCTTATCCACTCCCTCGACTACATAATCAGACAGTATCAACGTCCCCTTAAGGTCATCGGGCGGCGGCGTATGCCCGTCGGGGCCTGTAACGGTCCGGGACTTGCTCATATACCATCTGAGAATCTTGCACTTAGCAGGACGTGGATATTCCTGGAGTTCCACCTTGAAACGCTCCCTGTTCTCCGGCGGAAAACCTGTGAAATCCACCTCATTCTCAACTGTAACATTTGCCCCGGAAACAGGCCTGCCCTTTGCATCCGACACCCTTACGTCAAGGTAATATTTGGGTATGATCTTCGCGCCCTTCTCGGGCGCCAATTTCAGGAACTTACAGTTAACCAGGCCAAGGTCGGCCGGATAGTATTCAATCTGCTTTTTCCAATCCATTCCCAGGCCTTTTTTCAAGACGAATTCGCACCCGCCGGCGTTTATGTCGTACAGATTCCATTTCTCCTGCTGGCGGTTCAGGGAAAAGACCAGTCTCAAAGGTTTGTCATCAAATGTAAATTTGACATTGCTTATCTCCATATCCTTTACATAGATGTTATTGAGGGCTAGTTGGAACGACTTTGGTCCCTTGAAGTAGGATTTCGCCGGGGCGAATTCCTTCGGGCAGGTATAGTCGCCGTCGTCTATTGCACGCATATTCAACATTATAACGTTGGTAAGGTATAACTCGTTGGGAGATTCCAGGAAAAAGCCGGCCGAATTCTCTATCCGCGAATCTCTTATCTCCACAGTGGACAGACTTGCACAGCTCAATGGAGTAAGAACCTGCTCTTTTTGAACCAGACTCAATGGAAATCCGAAATTGGCGGTATTGCAGAATCTCCATACAAAGTAACCGTTTTTCGCGGCAACCTTGCTCTTTATTATTCTGATACTTCCGCCGTAGAGTACCGACAGTCTCAATGGCGCCTTCGGGCCGACGAAATTAAGTGTCTCGCCTTTGATGATGAGTTCGCAGCCGGGACTTATCACCAGATCCCTGCGGCAGACGGCGGTTTTTGCCAAATGGTCATATCGGAAGATCTGCGGGTTGCCGACCATTTTTGCCACATCGGCCAGCCGGACACCCCTTCCCTCTATGACTATGCCTTCGACCTTCAGCGGCGAGAATTTCCCATTTTTGTATGTCCAGTTCCGTATATATTCCCGGACTTTCACCCCTTTTGCGGGAAAAAGAAAGCGGTCCTTGTAAATCTGAAATTCGTCCAGGCAAACGGTATCCCCGGGATATTTCGCGGGATTGTATCGTACCAGCCTTGCCCACATCTGGTTCTCGTCCCACTGTGTCATAGGGTTATGGCGGCGGAACTGGAGTATGCCATCGACGTATGTGTAATAATAGTAATCAGGTGTTTTGATGATGGTAACCTGATGCCACTGCTTATCCAGTTTGAAGGACGAATAGTAATCCATTCCCCAGCGGGTCGATCCGGGCCTGAAGTAGTGATGCCCGTCGCCGGAGATTGCGTACCAGATGGGTAAATAGAAATAACCACGTCCATAGGTGGGGATCACGCAGAAGTGGCACCACCCTCCGGGAAGCCTGCGCTGGGCGTTGGGAAAGCGGAACCTGAATTTCCACGTTCCAAACCAGGCCTTATGTTTGGCGAACAGATATGAATTGACGTGCCCGCCGAACTGCCCGCCGGGCGGCTCGAGATAGCAAGAGGATGCGACGGGTTTGGCTGTCCTGTTCCGGGGTGTTTCCCACCAGTGGTCGGGAACTGGTCTTCCATAGGTCAGAAAACTCATATACTCATTCCGCCCATTCTGGATCGACCACTTGGGAAGCATCCTGCCCCACGGATCTTTGGCCCTGTCTCCGGCATACTTCCTGTCGGTGAAGGAATCATAAAAGTCAGGGGCCTGGTTCTTGTTCAATGTAGATACGACCCATTCAATGTGTCCGGTGTCTCCGGTTCCGCTTACCTCAAGATGTATCTCCCAGATGCCCCCGTCTTTGGGGACGACCCAGGTAAGGGTTTTACCATTATTCTCAATGGCCTTCTTGTTGACAGTCCAGTGATAGTTACGGGCTCCTTTGGCTTCTACGCCAAAGGTTATCTTTTCGCCCATCTTTACCTGGAACATAAGTGTTCGGTCGGAAGTCCTGCTGTTCGACCACGAGGTGATCCCCGCCGCATACGCCGCGCTGGAACATACTGTCCAGCAGAACACAATCATAATCGGGAATGTGATATGTCTTGAATTCATTTTGACTTTCCTTACTATTTCCATGGCGGATAGCCGGGATCGATTCCCCTGGGAGTGAACCGTTCCTTCTTCTTTGGAAAGAGAGCCTTGTCCTTGTATATCTCCAGGCAGTCAATGTATATCTTTCCGCGGGGCGCCTTGTCGGGCCTGTAATGGTGCATCCGTATGGAGATTCCGGTGCAGACCTTTCCCTTGTCGGAGTGGCCCTTGAATTCCTTATGCCCGTTTATGAAACTGTAGAAGTTGTTGTTCCTGTCCTGAATTACCAGCGCGTTGTACCACAATTCTTTTATGGGCGAGAAGCCTTTGTCGTGGTCGAATGCGTGTGCCCGCGGACCAAAGTAGCAGTGCGAGCCGGGTTCTCTCACATAGTAGAAGGGTTTATCGCCGCAGCCGGGATAGTGAAGAAAGCAGTAACGAAAGGCCGTCCATCCACCTTGTCCGTAATGGGGTCCGGCCGGAACCATCCATCTGAACTTCCATGAATTATACGGATGAGCATAGGGACAATGAATTACCCCGGTTACGCTGCCTTCGTCGTCGCTCGGTCCTTTGCCGGGAGGACTGAGATAACCGCGTGATACGTCAATCGGGCCGAAGGCCTTGTCCTCAATCCATTCCGGAAGCCGCCTGCCCCACGGGTCGGTCTGCTTCCTGTCCTTGAACCTCTTGTCGGCGAAATAGTCAAAGAACTCCGGGGCCTCTGCCTTTGGTAGTGTCGAGACAACCCATTCCTGGTGCGCCTCGGCGCCGCTGCCGGCGACCGTCAGGTGGATCTCCCAAATACCTTTGCCTTTGGGGACAGTCCAAACGAACGAGTTACCGGCAGCCTTCTTATCAACCGTCTTGTTGACCTGCCATTCGTATTTTTCCGCGCTTTCGGCCTTTACGCTGAATGTAATCCTGTCGCCGGGCTTCGCCAGATACATTATGTCCCTCCGGCCGGTCTTGTTTCGGGTATTGCCTCCTTCCGACCGGAAGTCTGTTATTACCGCCCCGCCGACCTTGCCGGCCGGTGTGGCGGTCGGCTTATTCCCGGCAGCCTGACCTGTGTGTTTTTCCGCGATAAGTACCGCCGTGCACACTGCCGCCGCTGCGAGCACAGCCGCACAAGCCGCCGACGTTTTGATCTTCGCAGCAATCATTTTCAATCCTTTCATCGTCAAGAGTACACTAAAGGACTAATCTGCATCGGCCTTCCAGTCAAGTCAATCATCGAGAAATGCGTTTCTCCTCAATAAAAGTTGG
>DAOVFI010000623.1 GCA_030673005.1 Planctomycetales bacterium | reverse complement strand
GCGTCAATCGGCTCGGTGCTGATCCTCTCGGCGCGCCTGTCCCGCCGTGTCCGCATCGAGGACAGAACTCGTACCGATGAATTCCCCGACCATAAACCCGTAGCCCTGCGATCGATAGAGATTATACCTCGCTGAAGCCTGCCTGGCGCCGGAACAACGATCCGATCCGACATGCGGCGCGGGTGGCACGGTCAAGGGAGGTCGAGGCCGTCAGGCCTCGATCTCCCTTGGCCGTGGTAGGCGTTCGCCACGGCCAAGCCTTCGCTGCGCTTCGGCTTGACCGTGCCACCAAACTCATCAAATAAGGTGTAGCAGAGTGCTATGGGTGATTGCGCCGGGACAACGTTCCGATCCGACAGGCGGCGTAGAGCGGATAAGCCTTCAGGTTGGCGGGGTTGTAGCGGACGGCTTTGGCGAGAAAATGCCGTCCACGTCGGCAGTTTCCTTCCTTCAGAAGTATCTTTCCCGCGCTGTAGTGGACGCGCGAGAGGCGGCGGAACGCTTCTTTTCTGGGAATGAGGCTCTCGCCGCCGCGCTCGAAGTAGAACCGTTCCAGCATTGCCGCCTTTATGCACCTTCCCTCCGAGCGGTCAGAGCGTGACAGAGAATCGGGCCGCCACCGCCGCAGCGCGAGGGGTTCGTCGATCAGGCCGAACTCGAATTCCGTCGAGATGCGAAGCCAGAACTCGTAATCCTCGCTGACCGGCAGCGACTCATCGAGATTCCCGCACTTCTCGATAACGCGCTTGTGAAAGACCACCGCCGGCGTGTGAATGAAGATGCTCCTGAACAGTTTTCGCGTCAGACGTCCGGCGTGGCATGGCTTGGTGTGTCCTTCCATCGGCTCGCCGTCCATGCGGACGGGTTTCATCGGCGTATAGACGATGCTGAGGTTTTTGTGGGAGGCGAGATATTCCATGCAGCGTGCGAGTTTTTCGTCCAGCCAGAGGTCGTCGGCGTCCAGCGGCGCTATCCACTCGCCCCGCGCCGCCGCGAAGCCGCGATTGCGAGCGGCTGCGACGCCGCGATGGTCGGCGCGAACCGTCCGCACCTTCGAGAATTCCGCCGCAATCGCCTGAATCACCTCCGGCGTATCGTCGGTCGAACCGTCATCGACGATTATGACCTCCAGGTCCTGATACGTCTGCCGGCGGACCGAATCGACGGCCTCGCGCAGCATCTCGCCGCAGTTGTAGGCCGGTATAATGACGCTGACAGTCGGATCGGACATAAAGTTCGCCTTCGTCCCCCACCTACTTCAGCGGGACCGCCCACAGTTCGTTGCCCGGAACCGTAACGTAGTAGAGCGTGTTTCCATGAATCTGCGGGAATCGGCATATCCCCTTCTTGAGCGTCCGGAGAGGCTTGAACGACACGGGCCTGTCGGTCAGAGTGAGGATGCCGACGGAACTGCCTACGGATGCATAGACCTTGCCATCAGGCCCGACGGTTACGTAACCCGGGCAGACGTTCGGG
>DAOVFI010000101.1 GCA_030673005.1 Planctomycetales bacterium | reverse complement strand
GGAGTAATCGACGACGACGGTCTGCGGCGAGGCCGCTTGCGGTACAGACAGATGTTCGTCCCGGAGGCTTTCGGCGACCTGCTGTTGGAGGAATTCGTCCTTGAGTGTTATGTTGATGAATCCGGGTCCGGCGACTTCTACCTTTTCGGCAAGGTCGGCGATGTCCGCGGCGGCGACGACTTTTTCGGCCAGTTCGCGCGGGTTTGTCTTGAGCCGTTTTGCGGCGGCCATGACGCCGTTGGCCTGGTAGTCGCCGAATTGGGGACGCCCCGACGGTGCGACGATTGCCGGGGAGTCTTCAACCCCGACGGCCCGGGATAACGCAGCCGAAAGTCGCCGCTCGAGTTCTTGTCTAATGTTCATCGTGTAATCAGCCGCGAACTGCGCGAACACCGCGAACTTTTTATAATATTTTTTACATTTTATTTTGTTCGCGTTGTTCGCGCGGTTCGCGGCTGATTTTTCTGCCAGCGTACTCTTGGCGCATCGCCCCAGATTAGTTCCAGGTCGTAGTAGTGACGGTGTTCGTCGTCGAAGATGTGCACGACCACATCGACGAAGTCCAGCAGGGTCCACCCGCCTTCGCCGAGTTGCCGACGTTCTAAAACTTCGGCGACGGAGCGTCGGCGACGTGAAGGCCGGAGGGTCTTCACGCCGGTAACATTGAGCGTCCTGTGCCCGACCTTGGCGGCGGCCTCGGCGATCTCGTCGGCAACGGACGCCATCTGCCGGCCTGACGTGCCCGTGAAGATAACGAAATAGTCGGTTATCGGGCTTATGCCACGCAGGTCCAGCACGACAATGTCTTCGCAGTGACGGTCAAAAGCGATGCGGGCGGCCTCTATCGCCAACTGGCGGACTGTTATTTTCCTTGCCCTCGTTTTTGTCATTAAATCAAGCCGGTCTCACAGGGTGGCACGGTCAAGCCACCAAGTTGTATGTCATCACGGCCAAGCCTCACTTCGTTCGGCTTGACCGTGCCACCCAGACAGTCTTTTTTTCAGTCCCTAGTCCCTATTCCCTAGCCCCTGTCTTTTACTGTATATGCAGCCACTCGGCGATCTGCGGGGCGAATTTTACGATCAGACCGGCGAAAACGACCGAGACCATGCTCATCAGTTTAATAAGGATGTTCAGGCTCGGTCCCGAGGTGTCCTTGAACGGGTCGCCGACGGTGTCGCCGACGACGGTGGCCTTGTGATGGTCGGAGCCTTTTCCGTCCATCTTGCCGGTTTCGATGTATTTCTTTGCGTTGTCCCATGCGCCGCCGGCGTTTGCCATGAATATCGCCATTGCGAAGCCGCAGGTAAGTCCGCCTGCCAGTAGTCCCATCACGCCGGAGACGTCCAGCACCAGCCCGACGCCCACCGGCACCGCCAGCGCCAGCAGCGACGGGATAATCATCGCCTTCTGCGCCCCGGCAGTGGATATATCGACGCAGCGGGCGTAGTCCGGCTGGCCTGTGCCTTCCATGATACCCGGGATTTCGCGGAATTGCCTGCGGACTTCCTTGACCATATCGCCGGCCGCCTTGCCTACCGCCTTCATTGTCATCGAAGAAAACAGGAACACCAGCAGCACGCCCGCGAACATGCCGCAGATGACCTTCGGGTTCATCAGCGTAACGTTATAATAAGCCATAAACTGGTCCAGAGACGCCTTTCGGGCCGAGACGACCTTCAGGTTCACCATTTTACGTTTTCCGAGTGGTTCGCCTTCGGCCCCGACGTGCAGTTCAATGTTTCTGATGTGATCCTTGTCGGGCGGGCTTATCGGGCCGATAGCACCGGGTTTTGGGAAGGTGAACAGGTCGCTGGGAATCAGGCCCGGCTTGATGTCGGGCATCTCCGTCATTGCCAGGAATGAATCGAAGCAATCTTCGGAGGTTCCTTCCTTTACCTTCATCGCCATTTTACCGCCTCGGATGTGGATAAGTTGATGCAGGCCGGACTTTGCGTCTTTCCCTGCGTCGGGCAGGTATTGGACGATGGCGGTCTTCGCCTCGCGATTAAGCCCGACGCGGACTTCCTCGACGTATGCGGCCATCAAGGCCAGCGCGGTCAGAGCCGCCGAGCCGATGGCGAAGCCTTTGCCGGTTGCGGCTGTGGTGTTGCCCAGCGAGTCCAGCGCGTCGGTCCGCTGTCGGACCTCCGGTGGCTGGCCGGTCATTTCGGCGTTTCCGCCGGCGTTGTCGGCGATAGGACCGTAGGCGTCGGTCGCCAGTGTGATGCCCAGCGTCGCCAGCATTCCGACTGCTGCGATGCCCACGCCGTAGAGGCCCATGGACATGTTGGTGAACCCGCCGGCGAAGGCGTAGGCGGCGATGATGGCGAAGATTATGGTCGCCAGCGACGACCACGTGCTCTTCATACCTTCTGCAATGCCGGAGATGATCACGGTTGCAGGACCGGTCTCGGCGCTTTTGGCGATGTCGCGCGTCGGGCGGTAATCGTAACTGGTGTAGTACTCGGTGCCTTTGCCGATAATGATTCCGGCTACCAGCCCGGAGACGATCGAACCCCACACGCCCAGCCAGTTCACGCCGTTGATACCGCCCAGCAACACGTAGCAGACGCCCAGTGCGGCAACGAGGATGAGCAAACTCGATCCGTTGACGCCACGTCCAAGGGCGCCCAGGAGTTGCTTCATCGATGCGCCTTCTTTGGTGCGTACGATGTAGATGCCGATGATGCTCAGGAGGATTCCGACCCCCGCCAGTACCATCGGCAGCGCCAGCAGGCGGACCTGGTTTCCGAGCGCCAGTCCCATCCCCGCCGCCGCCGCTACGCCAAGAGCGGCCGTTGCGAGGATCGAGCCGCAGTAACTCTCGTAGAGGTCTGCGCCCATTCCGGCGACGTCCCCGACGTTGTCGCCGACGTTGTCGGCTATTGTTGCCGGGTTCCGCGGGTCGTCTTCGGGAATTCCCGCCTCGACCTTTCCGACCAGGTCGGCCCCGACGTCGGCGGCCTTGGTGAAGATGCCGCCGCCGACGCGGGCGAACAGCGCCTGCGAACTGGCGCCCATGCCGAACGTCAGCATCACTACCGTAACATCGACCAGGCTCATGTGCGCGCCGAAGAGGGGGAATATTTTAGTCAGGACGAGGAACCACATTGCGATGTCGAGCAGTCCGAAGCCCACGACGACCAGTCCCATCACCGCGCCGGCGCGGAAGGCGACGATCAGGCCGCGATTCAAACTTTCCTTGGCGCCCTGGGTGGTACGGTTGGACGCCATGGTGGCCGTCTTCATACCGAGGAATCCGCACAGGCCGCTGAAGAACCCGCCCGTAAGAAACGCGAACGGGACAACCCAGTGCTGGGCCTTGAAGACGAAGGCCATAAGCATCAGCAACCCAACGACGACAATGAAGAAGACGGCTACGACCTTGTACTGCCGCTTGAGATAGGCGTAAGCGCCCTGCGTAACGTGGGCGGCGATCTCCTTCATCTTCTCGTCGCCCTCGTTGGCGGCCTTGACCTGGCGGTAGAATATCCACGCGAACAGAAGGGCGATGATCGATCCGATCGGCGCGATCCACCACAGGAGGATCGGATGCCAGTGCGTAAAGTCGGTTACTCCCGTTGACGCCGACTCGCCCGCACCGCCGGCAGCCTCTCCGGCCGGCGCCACAGACGCCAGTGCAAGAAGGACAACCACTGCCGCAAGTAACGGCAATACACGAAGCCGGTGAATTGAAACGGTCTTTTCATCCACTGAAATACTCCTTGATTTTCCTGTACACTCATTTTCGCCGAATCACGTCCGAGGGCCGACGCCCACGGGGAAGAAAAATCACACCGACAGGGGGTGACGATTGGGGGGTATAAGAACACACTATGACCTTCGGGTCGAGCATTTTTTTGGAAACGCTGTGAAGGGCGCGCGAAAACGACTTGACGCGAACGCCTGCCTGCCGACAGGCTGGTGGTAGCAAACATCACGATCACGGCGCCAATTCATTAAAAAAACTACGCCCACATGGGGCAGGAAAACACCGCGACTACCTGCCTGTCCTTCGGGCCTGAGCTTCAGAGCCGAAGGCAGGTTCGAAAACCGGCAGGAAGGCGGCGCCCTGCGACTTTAACCTTCCATTGCCTGCCGTTTCACGCTCTTGCGAATACGCCGGCGACGGCGTTCCGAGGGTTTCTCGTAATAACTGTTGCGCTTGATGTCCCTGATGAGACCGTCCTTCTCACACATTTTCTTGAACCGGCGAAGCATCTGCTGAACCGATTCATTACCACGGGCCCTGACTTTAATCATACTGTTATCACTGTTCCTTTCCTGGTCCAAATTCCTGATTCAAAACTATTATATCGTCGTGAATACCGCACCGCAAGAGAAAACAATTCGTCGCTCCGGGTTTTACGTCTGATTCGCTATCTGGATACTCGCCAGAGCGGTGGCTACGTCGTCGGTGAACTCGAATATCTTGTCCAGCCCCGTTATTGTCAATACGCTATGCACCCGCTCGCTTACGCTGCAAAGGAGTAATCTGCATTTCCCAGCCAGTACGCGTTTGCGTATGCGCAGGAGAGCGGAGATGTTCGATGAGTTAAGGTGACTGACGGCAGAGAGGTTAATCGCCACGCTGGAACATTTCGGCTCCAGCATGTCCATCAGCGATTTTATTTCTTCGGTAAACTGCGGATCGTCGGACAGTTCCGCAACGATAATCTTATCGGACCATTTCTGAATCGTCATTTATTTTCAGTTCCTTTTTCTCGTTCGTTTTCCGCGAACGAAGCATAACATTCCGGGACGTTCACAATCAACCATAATCAGGAGACACGTCGCCCGCAATAATAAAAGAGGTAACACTTCAGCCGATTGCAATAAAATCTGCTTTATCCTTGTCTGAAATACTTTGCAGGGATGCAGGGGACCTGCCAGTTTTGCAGATTCTGACATATCAGGAAAGCGGGTTTCGACAGATTTGACAGGTTCGCCCGGTTGCGGCACAACGCTAACTACGGCAGAATAAGCAAGATAGCAACATTGGCACTGGACTTGCGAACAAATGAGTGGTCGGAGTGGATTTTTACTTTGTCGGGATTGTGAAACGATGGTAGCCCGTGCGTTACAGGATGATCTGACAGGCCCGTTTGGGCTGGTGGTCAGCGGCGAGGCCGGCGAGTTTGCCGATGCGCTGTCGCTGATTGTCGGACCGCGATGGCTGGAGACATATCGGGTCAATTCAGGCGGCGAGGTGCTTCGCCTGGTACAGGCGGGTCTTGCCGATGCGGTCGTGCTGGACGAGGCCGTCGCCAAGCTGGATATTCTTGCGCTTCTGCGGATGATCCGCAGCCTGAATGAGACGCTGCTGGTGGTGCTGCTGACCGGAAGGCCGGACCGGAACCGCCTGGCAGAGGCGCTGCGACTAGCCGCCTTCAGCGTCGTTACAAAACCACTCCGCCTGGAGGAACTGCTGGTGCAGATTCATCGGATGATGGTCCGTATCGATACCAACATCCGAAGGGACAGGTTATAAAAACCGCGTTTGGAAATATCGTGTTTGGGAATGAGAAAAAGTAGCCGGTAGTCAGTAGCCTGTAGCCGGGAAGAATGACGCGCCTTTACCGGCTGCTGACTACCGGATACCGGCTACAAGGAAAGAAAGGAGCAATCAATGGCCAAGGCCAGGAGCAGTAAGAAGAAAGCATCAAAGACGAAGATTCGCCCGCTGGGCGAGAAGGTTCTCATCAAGCGGCTGGAGGCGGAAACCAAGACCAGCGGCGGCATCGTCCTGCCTGATGCAGCCAGGGAAAAGCCCCAAAAAGGTAAAATCCTCGCACTCGGCGACGGGAAGTTGCTCGATGACGGAACCCGGGCCGACTTCCAGGTAAAAGTCGGGCAGACCGTATTGTTCACCTCCTACGCCGGGACCGAAATCAAGGTCGATGGCGAGGAAATGATGCTGATGGACGAGAACGACATACTGGCAATTCTCGAGTAGGAGTCTCCAGCAGAAAGAGGCCACAGAGACGCAGAGAACGCAGAGAATGAAGAAAATCAAAAGAATCATTCCGTTCTTCTGTCTGTTTTTTCATCTACCTCTGCGATCTCTGCGCCTCTGTGGCCCATTATGTTAGGTACAATGCAAATTGAAGCGGTACAGATTGCAAACCTGTGCCACCATCAAAAGGAGCAAACAGAAAATGGCGAAAAAGAAGATCACATTTGACATTGAGGCCCGCGAGGCGATTCGCCAGGGCGTCAAAAAACTGGCCAGCGCCGTAAAGGTAACGCTTGGCCCGACCGGCAGGGTGGTAGTGCTGGAGAAATCCTTCGGCAGCCCGACCGTTACTAAGGACGGCGTTACGGTGGCCAAGGAAATCGAACTGGAAAACCCCGACCAGAACATGGGCGCGCAGATGGTCAAAGAGGTCGCCTCAAAGACATCCAACGTCGCCGGCGACGGTACGACTACCGCGACGATCTACGCCGAGGCCATCTTCGAGGAAGGCCTCAAGAACGTAACCGCCGGCGCCAAGGCGATGCAGCTGAAGCGCGGCATCGAAAAGGCCACAGACGCAATCGTGGCTGAACTCGAGCGGATGAGCAAGCCCGTCAGGCGGTCCGAAGAGATCGCACAGGTCGGCACGTGTGCAGCCAACCAGGACACCGAGATCGGCAAGATGATAGCCGAGGCGATGGACAAGGTCGGCAAGGACGGCGTCATCACGGTCGAAGAAGGCAAAGGTCTGGAAACCGCCGTCGAACTGGTCGAGGGTATGCAGTTTGACAAAGGTTACATCTCACCGCATTTCGTCAACAAGATGGAGACGATGGAGTGCGACCTGGAAAACCCGCTTATCCTGATTAACGAGAAGAAGATTTCCACCATAAAGGACCTGGTGCCGCTGCTGGAGAAGATCGCCCAGTCCGGAAAACCTTTGCTGATAGTGGCTGAAGACATCGAGGGCGAGGCCCTGGCGACGCTGGTGGTCAACAAACTTCGCGGCACGCTCCAGTGCTGCACGGTCAAGGCCCCCGGCTTCGGCGACCGTCGCAAGGAAATGCTCCGCGACATAGCCATCCTCACCGGTGGAAACGCCGTAATGGAGGACATGGGCGTCTCGCTGGAGAACATCCAGATGTCCGACCTCGGCACGGCCAAGCGTGTCCGCATCGACAAGGACACCACCACCATCATCGAGGGCGGCGGAAAGACCTTCGACATCACCGGCAGGATCGAGCAGATCAAGAATGAGATCGAGGCCACCACCTCCGACTACGACCGCGAGAAACTCGAAGAGCGTCTGGCGAAGTTGGCCGGCGGCGTCGCCCAGATTAACGTCGGGGCCGCTACCGAGGTCGAGATGAAGGAGAAGAAGGCCCGCGTCGAGGACGCACTTCACGCCTGCCGGGCCGCCGTTGAAGAGGGCATCCTGCCCGGCGGCGGCGTAGCAGTGCTGCGGGCGCGAAAGGTGCTCAATAAGGTCAAGTGCGACAGCGACGACGAAAAAACCGGCGTCGATATCGTCCGACGGTCGCTGGTAACGCCGATTAAGCAGATTGCGGTCAACTCGGGCCTGGACGGCTCGATAGTCGCGGCAAAGGTCGATGAATCCGACAAGGACAACTTCGGCTACGACGCGATGGCAGGCAAATACTGCGACCTGGTCAAGGCCGGTGTTATCGTCCCGACAAAGGTCGAGCGGACAGCATTACAGAACGCCGCCTCGGTCGCCGGGCTGCTGCTGACCACCGACGCAATGGTCAGCGAAATCCCCGAAAAGAAACCACCCATGCCCCCCGGCGGCGGCGGAATGGAAGGAATGTATTAAAAGATAGGCCTGCCTGCCGGCAGGCAGGGATTAGGGAATAGGGACTAGGGATTAGGGTGCGGCAGGTTCTTTTTCCTGCCTGTCTGCCGACCTGTCTGCCGACAGGCAGGTAGGCAGGCACACCGAACCGCTAGTCGCGGCGGGTCGAACGAATCGGCCCGCCGCGTTTTTTTAATCGGCGCCGGACATCTGAAATCTGCCGGGTAGTTTAGTGATGTTACGGCACGATTTACGTGTATGATGGCAATTTTGGAGACAATGAAAAGGACAAAAAGGATACGCAGAACAAAATGATAAGAGAGAATACGTCTCCCCCCTTAATTCCTTAATTCCGTTTGAATTTGCAAATCCTAAATAGAACTGTAGATTAA
>DAOVFI010000467.1 GCA_030673005.1 Planctomycetales bacterium | reverse complement strand
GTCAATCTGAACGTAACCGAGCAGGTTCTCGATGCTTATAAAGAGCAATGGCGCGAATTCGTCCGCGAAGTCGAAAAGGCATCCCTCGCAAAAGGCGTGCTTTACATCCAGGCCCCGACGAGCGCACCGTTCGAACGCCTTGTGCTCCAGACACTTAGGAGAATCGGCGTCCTTCAGATGTAGTAGTAGTCGATAACACGCAATTAGTTGGGTGGCACGGTCAAGCCGTAGCGCAGCGCCTGCCTGCCGGTAGGCAGGGAGGCTTGGCCGTGATGATGCCGGACCACGGCCAAGCAAGGTCGAGGATGAAAAGCCTCGACCTTGCTTGACCGTGCCACCCAACAACAATAAAAATTGCGCCGAAAGGGCAAATCTGCATAAAATACGCGCAACTGACTGCTTACAAAGTAGTTATATAAATTTCACGCATAATATCCCATAATTCGTGTTTTTTTTTTGCAAGTCGGCGTCTGATCGTTACACTGATTGGAAGAATAAGGCACATCGGGACTTAATGTTGCCGGCTCTTCTGAACAGGTGATTCGTCGTGACGACAATCAGATATGACGCTCGCAGTTACTTTGTGGACGACCGGCGGGTATGGTTGTCCAGCGGTTCGATCCATTACTTTCGCGTTCCGCGCGAGTTGTGGCGTGACCGGCTGCTGAAGGCGAAGAGGGCGGGTCTGAACTGCATTCAGACGTACGTTGCGTGGAATTTCCACGAAGAACGTGAGGGCGAATGGGATTTCAGCGGCGAGAAGGACTTGCGGGAATTCATCCTCCAGGCGGGCGAGCTTGGACTGTACGTGATCCTTCGTCCCGGACCCTATATCTGCGCCGAGTGGGATTTCGGGGGGCTTCCGTCCTGGCTGGCGGCAAGGAGCGGGGTCACATATCGCACGACTAACGCCGCTTACATGCACTACCTGGACAAGTACATCGGGCAGGTTCTTTCCCGTGTGGTTGATTTGCAGGTTACACGCGGGGGCAATATCATTCTTATTCAGAACGAGAACGAGTATTTTTTCACAACCATGCCGGACCGGTTGAATTATTGCCGGTTCATCAGTCAGCTAATTCGCCGGGCCGGGTTCGACATTCCGATAATAACCTGTAATAACCTTTCAGAGCCTTTGGTTCCCGAAACAATCGAGTGCTGCAACGCTTACAAGGGGGCGGTGCAGTTCCTCAAGCGTCTGCGGACGGCCCAGCCCGAAGCGCCCATGCTGGCGACGGAATACTGGCCTGGATGGTTCGATTACTGGGGTGGGCAGCATCAGGTAAGAGACGCCCGTGAAGCGGCCAGGCTGGCGCTGGAGATCCTTGGCTGCGGCTGCCAGGTCAACTACTACATGTGGCATGGCGGGACGAATTTCGCATTCTGGGGCAGCCGGCTCGTTACCGACGAATCGGCCTGGCAAACCACGAGTTACGACTATGACGCACCGCTGGCTGAAGGCGGCGGGCTGACCGAAAAATACTACCTGACCAAACTGGTCAACATGTCGGCGGCGCACTTCGGGCGGTTCTTCGCACAGGCGCAGATGGACGGCCCGGCGGTAACGATTCATGACGGCACGTCGGTCTTAAACCTGTCGGGTCCGACGGGATGCATCGCCGTTATTACCAATAACGGGCGGGATGAAATCACCACCGCGAACATTTCCCTGCCCGACGGAAAGGAACTGGAGGTATCACTGGAACCGCTGGGCGCGGTGGCGATTCCGGTGGGAGTGCGGCTTGGGCACGACCGTCTGCTGGATTACGCCAACCTTATGCCGCTGGGAATGTTCGGCGAGGACAATCTCGTATTGCACGGGCCTGCCGGTTGGGAGGGGCGAATCAGTATCAACGAAAAGGAGATCCACGCAACGGTTCCCGATGACGATGAGCCGCTGTTGCTGGAGCAATCCGGACAGAAGATAGTCGTTATCAACAGCGACCTTGCCCGGCGGGCATGGGAGATAGACGGCTCGCTGGTTATGGGGCCGAAATTCGTCGGTGAGACAATCGAGGACGTTACGCTGCCGAGCCGGACGAAGCAATACTCTATCCTCTCACCGGAAGGCGAGATAACGCACAAGAAGGATAAGACCAAGCCGTCTTCGTCTCGCAACCCGACGCCGCCGAAATTGGGGACGTTCAGCCGTCTCTGCGTATGCGAGGAGCCGATCAGTGATAAGATTGACTGGGAGAAA
>DAOVFI010000411.1 GCA_030673005.1 Planctomycetales bacterium | reverse complement strand
TCACCTGGGCCCCCCCCCCCCCGCCGCCCCCGCCCACCACCCCCCCGGGGGGTTTGCGGGCTTTCGTTTTTAAATACTGCGGTGGGGGGGCCCGGTCCACGGCCCACCGGGTCAAAACCCGTGGCCCCACTTGGCCGTGTCCGCCGCCACCACGGCCAAGCAAGGTCGAGGCCAAAACGGCCTCGACCTTGCTTGACCGTGCCACCCTCCGGTAAGACTATCTTTGCCGACGGAGCCGCTCCCTGACGTTCACGGATCATAAGCAATTCGCTACTGATACTCCTTCCTGAAAAGGCTTTTCCCGCCCTTGATGCGGACGAAAACGGCACGGGATTTCCCCCGAACGCTGCCGCAGCGATATTCACCGCCGACCTTGAAATCGTAATCAGGCGATCCTTCAACGAAAACATCTTCCACTCCGTTGTAAGTGATGACTATGCCCGAAGCATGCCCTTGCCCGTCGCGGATATGCCCCAACTTCACTGCGGGCTTCTTCCCGACAAACGGATAGAGAACGACAAAAAACTCCGCCTTCCCGGCCTTCGGGTCGAGTTTTTTGTTCAGGCGGATATATGGTATGTATCTCCACCCCGGACCGCCTTTAGGCGGATAGCCCTTGCCCTTCCATGCGTCGCGCTCCAGCCCGCCGCAAAGTCCCTTGTGAATCTTCACGGGCGCAGCGCCAATCGCATCGGAAAGCACAAGCAGACCCTTGTCGCCCTTTTTATTCATAAAGCACAGCCTGCCCTTACTCTGGGATTTTACCCGCCCATAAACGTGCAGCAGCCATTCCAGATCGGCCTGCTTTTTCTTATCTGTCCACAGTGTATCATGGATGATGAAGTATCCGCCGCGAGGATGGACGACCGTCCGCCGGTGAGTGATGCCGGGATAACCTTTCGTATGCTCGGCACTGACTATGTCTATTTTATCTTCGGTCTTCCATAGGAGGAGTTTTCCCGTGCATCGTTTCTGGCTCTTGCCGTTCACCAGCACCGTATTGTGTGCGATGGTCTGCGTGTGCCATTGTCTCTGCTCGGGAAAGAGGCAGTAATGCGGGGAGCAACTTGCATCGGGTATCCAGCGGTGCCCGTGGGCGAACATGATGATGGAGAGTTTGTCCAGGTGTCCGTGCCAGCCCCCGTGAGGCCCGAAGTCCAGCAGTAGATACGCGTCGTCGCGCTCCCAGCCGTCCCTCATAATCGCCATTCCGGCGTTGGGTAGGAGCACTGAACGATAAGGAGGATCGACCTGTTTTATCGCCTTTATTTTCACGCCGGGCATTGCCGGCGGCGGGCCTGTATCCTTCATCATCTTCAGCAAGTCGCCACGACCGATGAGGTACAACGCCTTGCGGAATTCCGCGCTCCTGATAACACTCTTGAGCAGCGGATTGTCGTTCCCGTACGAATCGTTTATCGAGGGGTACTCACCAAATGGATTCATGGTCTTGGCCAGGGCCTCCATCACGGATTCGAGACTCTTGCCGTTGTATTTCTTCTTCCAGACAGGCCGGCCCAGAAGGTGTTTGCCGATCCCGTACTTGTAAAGCCCCGCCATCGTATAGACCGAGTGCGAAGGCGAACATTCCCACCAGTAACCGTCAGCCATGAAGGGGCTGAAGCAACTTCCGACCTTCCGGTCAGCCATTTCTTCCCACCGCCGGGCATCGGGAAAATCCCTGAAATAATACGCCGTCAGGACCAATTCACCGAGCGAATTGGCCGACCAGTTGTCTTTTCCCCTGAATCTGTCCCGGATTGTGCGGTACTGAAATTCGGCGTTATCCAGCGAGAAGGACACGAATCGCAACTTGTCTGCCCTCGTCATGCACGGCGAGGACGCAATAAGGTCATAGGCTGTATTCAGGAAATCCATCATGTTGGCCGGTTCCTGGAAAGTAACAGCTGCCCAGTTTACTCCGACGAACCGATCGGCCTGATACTTTTCGTAATGGTCAAAGAACGTCAGCATCACTTTGCGGGCTTTGCGGGCGTAGCGATCGTCGCCGGTATTCGCGTACGCCCAGGCGCAGTTCTTCAGCAGCGCCCTCCGATGGTTGGCCTTGGTGTTTATGACCCTTCCATAAGGCTTACCTTCGTATTTGCTGTGAGGGATAGGCTTCCATGTCGGAATCTCGGCCTTCAGCCACGCCGGATCGGGTTTGTAATCCTTATTGCGCCGGTTGCGGGCGAGAGTTTCCGGTGTGGCCACCAGGCAAGGCGTCTTCCTGGCGAGAAACTTTTCCACATAGTCCGGCAGTTTTCCAGCGGCATAGATTTCGATATCGCTCATGGCGCAAATGTTTTTCTTACCTTTCGGCCCCCGTCCGTGGATGTCCTTGCTTACCGCGTCGGTGATTTTTATGCGGATTCGACCCGTTCGCATCGGCTTGAACGTGTGCAATTTTATCCTCGGCCCGAGGACGACGTTGTCTTTGACTGTCGAAAGGTCCCGCCAGTTCGTTCCCGTCCAGCCTTGCAGGACGTAATCGGCCGGCATGTGCTTCCAGCGGCAGACGACGACGTCGATCACGGTCGGCCCGGACAGTTGAATCTCAATAACCGCCGGGA
>DAOVFI010000202.1 GCA_030673005.1 Planctomycetales bacterium | reverse complement strand
CGCCAGGCGCATATTCGCGTCATAACGCTGCTGGTCCGCTGGATTCAGACCGGGCGGGAGCGGTTCAGACGCGCAGCCATCGAGCAGGTCGCCGAGATGGACAGGTGGAAGTACTGGGCGCACGTCGCCTGGCGGCAGAAGAACGAACGTCCGGAGGTTACCTTCGACCTCGGCTGCGGCGAGAACAGCGCGACGTGGGCGATCTGCTATGACTGGCTGTTCGAGACGCTTTCGGACGCCGAGCGGCGGATGCTGCTGGACATCGCCCGACGACGGGCGCTGAGGCCATTCCTCGCCCATACCGGGCGCGAAAATCCCATCTGGTGGATGGGTAAGGCCGATTCCAACTGGAACGCCGTCTGCGCCGGCGGGGCGGGTATGCTGGCGATAGCGATGTACGAAGACCTGCCCGAGGCGCGAAAGGCGCTGGGGCGCGCGGAAAAATCCGTCGCACCGTTTATGCGACACCTCTCCGAGAATTCGGGAGGCTGGGGCGAGGGAATCGGATACTGGAACTACGGGATGCGCTTCGCGTTCATGTACCTGCTCAGCCATGAGCGGGCGACCGGCAGGAAGCATCCGCTCCTGAGGCCGACCGCCGTGAAGGCGACGCTCTCGTTCCCGCTGGATTTCTGTCCCAACGGTCAGCCGTGCAGTTTCGGCGACGCCAACAGTTGGGGACCCTTTGCCTTTCATTACGCCGCAGCCGCCCGCCTGAAACGCCCGGACATTGTTCCGATCCTCGACGCACACCTTACGCTTGATACGAATCTGACACGCGGCGGTTTGAGTCACAAGTTCTGGCCCAACGCCGCCGAACTGCTCCTGTTCTATCCCCGAGGTCGGAAGCGACAGGTCCGGAGAAGCCGGAAAGTCGTAAAACTCTATCGCGGACTAGACTGGGGAATCATCGCCGACCGATTGCCGGAGCCGAACATCTACCTCTCCGTCCGCGGCGGAACCACCAAAGTCGAGCACGGACACCACGACCTGATGAGTTTCCACTGTCTCGTCGGCGACGAGGCGCTTATAAACAATATCGGCATCGGCGAATATCTGGACACCACCTTCGGGCCGAGGCGTTACGAACTCTTCGAGGCATCTTCAGCATCCAAGAACACACTCCTTATAAACGGCGTCGGCATCGCCGCCGACTCGTCCGTATCGTCGAGCATTATCAAAATGCCCGGCGCAGAGGGTATCCGTATCGACGCGACCTCGGCCATGGGCGCCGCGACCGACAGCCCGACATCCGGCGCCGACAGGCTCGTTTTCCCCACGGCATGGTTCTGCGGCCGAGTTTTTCTGATGCTGAAAACCAGGGCGTTTTTGATTATCGACCGGTTCGAGTTGCCATTCCCCGGGCGTGTCGAATCCCGCCTGCACACTTACGCTGACGTTGCGACCAAACGCAGCGGCGTCGTTATCATAGGAAAGAGGCAGCGGCTGCGCCTTGGGTATGCATCCAGCGTCCCTGCCGCACTGCACACCGCCATCGACGCCCCCACCACGCCCGGCCAGGGCGCGACCATGCTGCGCCTGTGCCCCGACAGGATGCACAAAATCGTAACAATGGCCACACTGCTAAGCCCCGGCGCCGGTGCGGCGAAAGTCAAACTCGCCGAAGCCGACGGCAGGATCATCATAGACGCCGCCGGGAAAGGCTGGTCCTCGCGCGTGAAAATCTCGAAACGCCTGCGTGGCTTATGAATAGCGCGATCTTCGGAAATGCGAAACAAATACCGCTGGTTCGTGTTTGAAAAAGAGATGATCTCGCAAGTCTCATATCAACACTTATGACGGTCCTGGGACCGGGAAAGGCTGGAGATGACTGCAAAGACCAGGTTTGTGCTGGTGATGTGCGTAACGGTGCTATCTGTTGGCAGGCTCACCCTCACGGGACAGGCTTTAGCGACGCCTGTGATAAAGGACTTTTTCTCAAAAGGCGGGCACACGCAGAACAAGACAGGCCCGGCCGATAGAATGTACCTTGTCAAGGGCGGTGACAAAATAACATTTACAATCAAGGCCGAGGGCGCGGAAAAATACGAATGGCAGGTGAATAAGGATGTTCAGGCCAAGGCCACGGGTAACTCGCTGAACTGGACCGTGCCGGATAAGAAGGGCATCTGGGAGATCCGGGTGAAGGTTATTGGTAAAGGCGGCGACCAGAGTATCCAGGATGGGCAGGCACTGGTAGATGTCAGTAAAAACAATATCGCGGTCAGGGAATGGGTGGTTACAACGCTTTCAAAGAAAGAGGCTCCGACGATATTCGATTCCTTTTCCGATGGGCGGTGGCAAACCCGCACCGAGCCGGATCCCTGGGGCAGGCCGCTGCCGGAATGGAAGTACAAAAAGGCGACCTCTCGTTTAATAACGGGTGAGGGTTTTCGTTGCGATTGCTGTTCATTGAAGTGTCGAGACCGGGGGACACTGTCGGTTGCCTCCAAAGTGCGTTACGGAACCTGGAAGGTCAGATTCCGCTACCTCGCCGACAAAACCTGGTGGGAAAACCAGAAGCAGGCCCGAGAGAAAACGAACTGGTCAAGATGGTCTTATGGCAAAGGCCCTCGCGCCGTGATGTTCTTCATGTACGGCGACATAGGCAAGGTCATGGGGGCCGGCAGGTCGCGCGCCTCATCTATTGGCGTAAGTTATCCAACTATGGCCGACAGGTCCCATAACTGGCCTCGCTTCGGCTTTGTTGATCGAGACACCGACAATCGCGTCGGCATGGAGGCCGCATCCTCGCCCACCTCAGGGGGATGGGGAATACCCGGTTATGCCGGGGAAAATGCCCGGTGGGTCGAGGTGATGATGATACGGACCCCCGACGGATATGTCCGGCTGTGGAAGGGCAAGGGCACAGTCCCGGAGGATGGCCATAATGGATACTGGCTCAACTCCATAATGAACACATCTCCTCTAAAGGGCGCTTATGACACCATGGCGAAATGCGACCGGATGTCATTATCAAGCAGCCTTCGTGTTCCACTGTGGTGGACTGAGTTTGATAATGTTGAGGTTTATGCTAATCGCTATCTCTTCCCCCGCAACATCAGGTACGGCAGATACGTAGATACCTACCACTGGCATTGGAGGACAAAGACAAAGCCCAATAGAATCGAACCGGTGTATCGGAAGGGGATAAGGATAGACGCCCATGGGGTACGTCTGGCCGATATCGCCAAGGCTGTGAACGATGAAAAGATTTTTCACTATGATCCGAGGACGAAAACGGCTGTCTGCTACACGGATATTGATGTGGAAGGGGGCGGGAAACTGGTCCTGGACGGTGAAACGCTGAAGATGTCCTGCTCTCACGATGGTGAGCATCGCATCCGGATGAAGAACGGCTCATGGATCGTCCTGAAGAACGCGACCATCACCTCGGCAAATGAGCATTACTACCTCTGGGTATTCAATAATGAATGGTGTCCCGGCCGGGAGTACAGGTACCTCTGGGAGGCGAACTGGGCGGGCAGGTTTATGGCCGAGGATTCGCTGATTGATAATTGTGGAGGGATGTATCCGGTTGGGTCGGACACCTTTATTTTGAAGAATACCAGGCTTACCCGACTTAGGGAGGTGAAGATCTCGCCGGGGGGGAAATATTCCGCCGGCGGTCGTGGATGGCGCAAGATCAGCGGCCAGGCGCACGCTTTGACCATTTGGGGCAGACGGCCCTGCTCGGCATTTGAGATTACCGGATGCACCATATCCGCCGCCGACGGCAAAAAGGTAAAACTCAAGTTCCTGGGTATGGACTGGTTCATCAGCGGGACAACCATTCGGGATACGGTGCTGAAGAACGTGGAGATTGAATCGGCGAGGACTTTAAAATACTACTGGCCGGTTAAGGTAGAAAAGTTCCATATCGGACGGAATAAGAACAAGCAGTCGCCCAATTACAGGTATTCGTTTAACTGGAGTGAGAGCACGGTTAACCTGGTCAACGTGAAGTTCGGGAAACTATCGCCTGGGAGCGAACAGGCGAGCATTATCCCAAAATATTATCTCGACCTGAAGGTTCAGGACGCCGGAGGTAAGCCGGTTGAGAACGCCAGGGTGGAAGTAACAAATGAGGTTGCCCCGGATTTCCCGCCGACGAACCTTGCCTGGGGAAAGCTGTTCAGGCCGGAGAACGGCGTCAACGAGGATGGGATAGGAGGGCTGAGCGCCCAGGATTCGATCATCCCCTGGTATGGCCAGGTCATTTCCTCTGCTGCTGTTCCCAGAATATCAGATGCAGAACCTGTTGTGGTTGTGGCGGGGTTTTCCTCGATCACCACCACCAAGAGCGGTCACACACCGTTACCTTCAGATAGAAAACACACCATAGTTCTTTCAGATTTTGTCCTGACCAAAAGCGGAAAGAAGGATTTCACTTATCGCATCACCATTGAAGCCGGCGGCAAAAAGAAGGTTATCACCGGCGTCAATCCCGGCCCGCATTGGTACCGCCCGGACCCGAACAAACCAACCTACACGATTACTGCCGTCCTCGACGGCAGGACCGTTACTGAAGCGGAATTGAAAAAGAAAGGACAAAAATGAAAACTGAGAAGATAAAGACTGCGGTGGTGTTGTGCATCGCGCTGCTAATGATTGGGACGACCGGAGGCGTGTATCTGATGTCCCAAACCACAGCGGCCGAGGCGAAACGAAAACCCGTCGTCGGGATGCGAACCTTCACCAAAGGCACGCTTGTCGCACCGGAACCGGTAATAAAGGCCTTCTCCTCGACCGGAGGCAGGACCACCAATAAGACCGGCCCGGCCGACATAATGTACCTGGCGAAACCCGGCGACAAGATCACCTTCAGTATCAAGGTCGATGACGTCAAAAAGTACGAATGGCAGGTCAACAAGAAAGTCGATAAGACCGGCGAAGGCAATTCGCTGGCCTGGACCGTACCGAATGAAAAAGGTATATGGGAAATCCATCTCAAGATGACCGGACTTCGGCGAGCTCAGTCGAGTCGCGGGGGTAAGGGCGAGGTCCACCACGAATGGGTTGTTTCGACGCTGTCGGTGGCCGAAGCCCCGGACTTCTTCGACTA
>DAOVFI010000056.1 GCA_030673005.1 Planctomycetales bacterium | reverse complement strand
GGGACTGCGCTTTGCTTCGTCCCGGCCTACTGTCTAAAAAATGTATAAGATCGATAGCATCAGACGATGGCAACGCAACGCTTTCACGCTTGTCGAACTGCCTGTAGTGAGCAAGTGTAAAAGATATGCTTTTACGCTTGTCGAACTACTTGTCGTGGTGAGTATAATCGCGCTTCTGGTGTCGATCATGCTTCCGAGCCTCACTGCCGCCAAAGAGCGGGCGCGGGTCGTCAAGGTCCACGCCGAATTGCGCGGCATCGGACTGGCGCTGGAGATGTACGCCCGCGATTTCAATCGGAGTTACCCGCCCGTCCGCGTCTCGTGCAACCAGGACATGGTCGGGCATGAGTGGCAACTGCCAGTCGAATTATCGAACGAGGGTTATCTTCCGCCCGGTCCCGACCTGCGACAAATGGTCGGCGTCGAGGACATCTTCAACCCCGACCATACATACAAATACAATGCGCCCGGCGACCAGGTGCTGAACAACTCGCTTATCAAAAACGGCAACTACATCTGGGTCCCGGACGCCTTTCCCGGCGACGACGGCGAAGGCGACATCAACGCCACCGACGACGGAAAATGGTACAACGACCCGGCCGAATCGCCCGTCAGATGGATCCTCTGGAGCCAGGGACCAGCGCCCGGCAGCGAAAAAAGTTCCACCAAGCGCCGCCCGATCTCGCGACGAACCTGGTACAGGCGATCCGGCGATACCGGCGTCATCTGCCGAATCAGGGACCGAAACGGACAAATACTCACCAGCCCGTAGTACTCTGTAACAGCTAAATTAATGAATCAGGTGGCACGGTCAATCTGGAGCGCAGCGCCTGCCTGCCGGTCTTCGACCCTGAGGCTCAGACCCGAAGGGCAGGCAGGGAAGATTGGCCGTGATATGTGCAACTGAAGAGCACACGGCCAAGCTTCGCTTGACCGTGCCACCCATTAGAAAGCCTGTTACAGAATAGTAGGTACAGAATTATGAGACAATATCGAGCGGTTTTATGGTTGTGTCTTCCGGTTTTGACGGCGGCGGCAGGTTGCGGCGAGAAGGATAATTCGCCGCCGCCGAAGGTCGCCGCCACTACGTCGTTTCTGGAATGCGCCGCGTGTGAGTTCCTCGAACCCGGCGAGCCGGTGCTTCGTCTGGTCGGTCCGGGGATGTGCCCGGAGCATTTCGACGCCAACCCCTCAATGATGGATCGGCTCCGCGGCTGCCGGGTGCTTCTGCGATTCGGATTTCAAGAAAGGCTGGAAAAGAAGTTTGCAAACCTTGCCGACGCCGGTCTGCGAATCGCGCCGGTGAAAATCGACGGCGGGCTGTGCGAGCCGGAAAGTTACCTTTCCGCCTGCCGACAGACAGCCGAGGCCTTCGTATCAGCCGGTCTGCTGGACCGCGCCACCGCCGACGAACGGTTGGCCGGCGTAGCCGAACGAATGGCGTCGCTGTCGGACTGGGCGAAAGGACAAATCGAAGCGGCGAATCTCAAGGGCACGCCCGTACTCGTCAGCAAACACCAGGCCGCTTTCTGCCGATGGCTCGGTCTGAACGTGGTCGCCACGTTTGTAAGTTCCGACACAGCCGGCGTACACGCCATCGACGACGCTTACCGGGCGGGGAAGCGCAACAGTGTGAAGATAGTCGTCGCTAACCTCCCCGCCGGGCGAGGCCTTGCCGACGCGCTGGCCGAGCAGCTCGAGGCAAAGGTAGTCGTCTTCGGTAACTTCCCAAACAGCGACGGATTCGATAAACTCATCCGCGATAACGTCGAAAAATTGATACTCAATAAAAGATGATTTGATGGATGAGAGACAATGAGCCGCGACCGTAAGGGAGCGGTCGGCAAGACCACAACCAACGGTATGATCGCTCCCTGACGGTCGCGGCTCACAGACACGTCCTGTCTTTTACAAACCATCATATCGTGGCATACAGAACTTAGTTTCTGCGAATTGATAATGACCGATCCGGTGATACAAATCGACGACCTTCGCGTCCGGGCCGGCTGGCGGACGATCCTGTCGGTCGATCGACTATCCATCCCCGCCGGGCAGGTTGTTACAATCCTGGGTCCAAACGGCGCCGGCAAGAGCACACTGCTGAAATGCTGCCTGGGTTTTCATCGCGGCTTGACGGGCGAGGTGCGCCTGCTTGGTCGGGAAGTTCGCCGGCTTGGCTCGGCCGGGCTGAGCCGGCTTCGACGGCGCGTCGGGTACGTCCCGCAGGTCCTCGCCGCTCACAGCGAAATGCCGCTGACGCTCCGCGAAGTCGTCTCTATCGGCAGGTGCGGCCTGGCCGGACTGCTCCGACCGCTCGGACGGGGCGACTGGCTGATCGTCGATGAATGGATCGAAAGGCTCGGTCTGACCGAACTGGCCGGCAGCGCCTACAGCGACTTGTCCGGCGGCGAGCAGCGAAAGGCCCTCATCGCACGGGCAATGGTCCAGCAGCCGGAAATACTCGTGCTCGATGAGCCGACGGCCAATCTCGACCTGTTCTGGCGAGAGCAGATCGTCGCGGTGCTGGAGGAACTTTTCCATCAGATACGTCTGACCGTGGTGCTGGTCTGTCACGAACTGGAGGTCATCCCCCCCTGCTGCCGGCGCGTGGTGCTGCTGGAAGCGGGGTGTATCTCCGCCGACGGACCGGTCGAGGAGGTCCTGACGAACGGGCAGATAGCCCGGCTATATGGCGAAGGTCTCGCCGTGGTGCACAGCGGCGACCGGCACGCAGTCATCCCGTCGGGGAGGGACCCGCGATGATCGACCTGACCTACTGGGCGCCCGTTATGGTCGGCGGAGCGGTCGCCGGCGCTTCGACCGGGATGCTCGGCGTGTATATCATCGGGATGCGGATACCGTTCCTGGGCGTGTGCGTCTCGCACGCGGCCTTGGCCGGGGCGGTCTTCGGGTCGCTTGCCGGGCTTACCGGGCCGATGCTGCTTGTCCCGGCGCTTGTCGGGGCGGTCGCCACCGCAATGCTGCTGGGTATGCTGGAGCCTGAGACGACACACATTAACATCAACGTCCTGATGGGACTGCTTTTCACACTTTCGATGGGCCTGGCGTTTCTGGGGATAGGACTGTTTCCCAGGTACGGCATCTCCGACAACGACGTTCGCAATCTGCTGTGGGGCAGCCTCATCTTCTGCCGGTGGAACCACGTGGCGCTTATGTCGGCGGTCGCCGGCGTGCAGGTCGTATTCGTCGTGCTCTTCTATAAGGAGATGCGTGCGATAATGTTCAGCCGGCTTCACGCCTCCGCCGCCGGAGTGCACGTTACGTTCGTCTGGACGATTTTCCTTATCCTCACAGCCGCGGTGCTGACAGTGAACTTCCAGACGGTCGGCGGTTTGATGATCTACAGCCTGATGGCCAATCCCGCAGCCGCTGCGTTCTTACTTGTCAAAGGCCACGGCAGGGCGCTTGCGGTGGCGATGCTGCTGGGCGCAACAAGCGGATTCGGCGGCTTCCTCATCGCCGCCGTAACCGACCTGTCCACCGGCGCGATTATCGTAATCTTCTCGTCGGTCCTGGTCGCCGTCGCGGCGATAGTGAACTACTGGCGACGCAGGGGAGCAAGCAGGTAGTTATAGGGTGCGAAAGGTTCTTTTCCCTGCACACCGAATCGCCTACCAACTGAGAGAGAATGTTGAATATTGAACAGGGAATTATGAATAATGAAGTAATAAAAAAAGACAGACGGACCGACTTTTTTACTTCGAAATTCAGAATTCCTTGTTCTGTATTCAATATTCAATTTTTACGCACCCTACGCGCCACCCGGTCGGGGTATTGCGAATTTCCGCGCGTCCCGACACAATAGGCGCCATGCCAAGACGCAAGGGAAAATCGCAGCGCCGGATTAAGGACTGGAACCGCCTCTTCCGCGAGTCGGAGCCAGATTCGCTCGACGCCGATTCAGCCGAGACGCTCCAGCCGCTCCGCGTCAAACTGCCCGCCTCGCGCCCTGAGGCGCCCCCCAATGAGAAAACCTCCGATAGCGAAGCTTCAGGTGATGTATCTTCGGAGTCCGACGGTGTCGGAATCGTTACCGGCCTGTTCCCCGGCGGAGCGGTCGTACGACTGGGCGAGCAGGAACTTCTCTGCCACCTGGCCGGGACATTCCGCCCGCCGAAAGGGTCATCGGCCCTGGCGGTCGGGGACGAGGTCGCCGTCGCGCTGGCGGCGCAGCGGCACGTCTCCGGCGACATGCAGATCGACGGGCAGCGCGCCGACGCGGTGATCCTGTCGCGCCGCCCCAGGCGAACGCTCCTGATCCGCCCCCAGCCTCTCAGCGGCAAACACCGACGGCGATATGACGAAGAAATCGTCGAAAAGGTCATCGTCGCCAACATGGACGTCCTGCTGATCGTCGCGTCCGTCCGCCAGCCGCCGCTTCGACCGGGGCTGATAGACCGGTTCTGCATCGCCGCCGAACGCGGCGAGATGAAGCCGATCGTCGTAATCAACAAGACCGACCTCGGCAAGTGCGACGAGGGTATCCTGTCCGAACTTATCGCCGGCGGACTGGAGGTGTTCCGATGCTCGGCCATAACCGGCGAGGGCCTGGACGAACTGCTGCGGGCGATTCAGGGGGGCCGGAGCGTCCTGGCGGGCGCTTCGGGTGTGGGAAAAAGCACACTGATTAATGCGCTTGTCCCCGGCGCGAACCTGGCCGTCAGAGAAATACGGATGAAGGACCAACGAGGACGACACGTTACATCGTCGGCCACGCTGCACGAACTGCCCGCCGGCGGACTGCTGGTCGATACGCCCGGCGTACGTGAACTGGCAGTCGAAATGAACGCAGCCGACCTTACCTGGTACTTCCCGGAATTGGCCGACCTGGCGCCGCAGTGCAAATTCAACGACTGCACACACACCCACGAACCCGACTGCGCCGTCCGCGACGCCGTCGAGAAAGGGACCATACCGCCCCGCCGGTACCGAAGTTACCTCAAAATTCTCGAAACGCTACCGACGAAATGACTGACGCCGAGGCGCGCAAACCTCATCCGGGAAGGGATTTGCAGGGATAATGGGGATGCAGGGGATAAAAAATAAATGTTGAATATTCAATATTCTCTTTCCCCCTGCATCCCTGCTGATATTCTGATATAGTGTCGTCAATGGAGCCTGCAAACTGGCAAACAGGATAATCTTCAGCCATGGACGGATTCGTACATCTTCACGTACACTCGGAATACTCACTCCTCGACGGCGCCAACCGCATCGGCAAGTTGGTGAAGCGCGCCGGCGAGATGGAGATGGGCGCGCTTGCGCTGACCGACCACGGGAATCTCTTCGGGGCGATCGAGTTTTACTCCGCCTGCCGGGCCGGCGGCATCAAACCCATCCTCGGAATGGAGGCCTACATCTCGCCGACCACGCGCTTCGACCGGTCGATGCGCAATATGTCGGAGGCATCCTGGCACCTGATCCTGCTGGCGATGAACGAGACCGGATGGCGGAACCTGATCAAACTTTCCAGCCGATCTTACCTGGAAGGTTTTTATTATCGCCCTCGGATCGACCGCGAATTGCTGGTCGAACTGAACGAAGGGCTGATCTGCACGACGGCCTGCATAAGCGGCGAGGTTCCCTCGGCCCTGCTGGCAGGGCAGGATGAAAAGGCCGAGCGCATCGCCCGCGAGTATCTCGACATATTCGGGCCTGAACGTTTCTTCGTCGAGGTCCAGAACCAGGGCCTGCCCGACCAGGATCGCGTTAACGGGCAACTGGTTGAACTGGCCGGGCGGCTGGGAGTCGGACTGGTCGGCACCAATGACGTACATTTCCCGACCGCCGCCGACAAGCCCAGCCACGAGGTGCTTACCTGTATCTCGACCGGCAAGACGCTCGCCGACGGCGGCGCCATGAACTACTCGCCGCAACTGTACCTCAAGAGTCCGCGCGAGATGCGCGAGGCGCTGAGCGACTGGCCCGAGGCCGTCGATAACACGCTGCGGGTCGCCGAGATGTGCGACGTCGAACTGGATTTCTCCTTAAAACACCTGCCGCGATTCAAAACACCCGACGGCCGGACGCCCGAAGCATATCTCCGGCAAGTTTGCGAGCAGGGACTCAAGAGGCGATTCGGCGACAAAATTACCGACGAGCACCGGCGGCGACTCGACCACGAACTGGCGACGATCGAAGGCAAAGGCTACTGTTCCTACGTGTTAATCGTGCATGATTTCGTCCAGTATGCAAAGGACAACGGCATCCCCTGCGGCGCCCGCGGAAGCGGATGCGCGACGCTGATGGGCTACTGCCTGGACATCAGCGACGTTGATCCAATGCGTTACGGCCTGCTGTTTGAACGCTTCACCGACCCGCAGCGGGAAGAAGACCCCGACTTCGACATCGACATCTGCCAGGAAGGACGAGGCCGGCTGATTAACTACGTTCGCGAGAAATACGGGCACGTCGCCCAGATAATCACGTTCGGAACGCTCAAGGCCCGCGCCGCCGTCCGCGACGTCGGGCGAGTGCTCGATATCCCTCTGCCGGAAGTCGATGTCATCGCCAAAAAAATCCCCGACGCGCTTGGCATCACGCTCCAGGGCGCACTGGCGGCCGAACCTTCTCTCAAAGAGATGGTCCGGGACGACCCGCGTGTACACGACCTTTTCGACCACGCCCAACGACTTGAAGGTCTTGCCCGGCACGCCGGCGTCCACGCCGCCGGCGTCGTTGTCGCCGATGAGCCGCTGGAAAACCTCATCCCGCTCTGCAAACAGACCAACAGCGACGAGGCGATAACGCAGTGGGACGGGCCGACATGCGACAAGATCGGGCTGATGAAGATGGATTTCCTCGGCCTGCGGACGCTGACGACCATCCAACGGGCGCGAGAACTGGCGACGGACTCGATCGGAAAGGACATCGACCCGGAGACACTCCCGCTTGACGACAGGGAAGTCTTCGAACTGTTCCGCACGGGGCAAACCGACGGGGTATTCCAGTTCGAGTCAGGCGGGATGCAGGACCTGCTGCGGCGGATGAAGCCCGACCGGATAGAAGACCTCATAGCCGCAAACGCCATGTACCGCCCCGGTCCGATGGAACTGATTCCCACTTACTGCGCGCGAAAGGACGGCAGCGAGGAAATACCGTCCGTCCATCCGCTGGTCGATGACATCCTGGCAGAGACTTACGGCATCATGGTCTATCAGGAGCAGGTGATGCAGGTGCTCAACCGGCTGGGAAAACTGCCGCTGAACACCGCACTGACGCTGATTAAGGCGATCTCGAAGAAGAAGGAAAAGACCATCGCCGCCGAGCGACCGGCCTTCCTTGCCGGCGCGCACGAGAACGGCATCGAGACCGAAGAGGCCCAGCGACTGTTCGACCTGATCCTGCGTTTCGCCGGCTACGGCTTCAACAAGGCTCACTCGACGCGATACGCGATAATCGCCTACCAGACGGCCTACTTCAAACGCCACCACCCGCGCGAGTTTATGGCGGCGCTGCTGACGTTCGAGAGCGGCGACACCGACAAGGTCGTCCAGTACATGAATGAGGCGAAGCGGATGGGTATAACGATCGGCCCGCCCGACATCAACGCCTCCGGCGCCGACTTCACCGTCGATGGCGAGACTATCCGCTTCGGTTTGGCGGCCGTCAAGGGCGTTGGGCAAAAGGCCGTCGCGGACGTCATCGAGGCCAGGCAGAAGGTCGGGCGGTTCGAGCACCTGTACAACTTCTGCGAGAATGTCGATTTGCGCCTGGTCAATCGCGCAGCGATCGAGGCCTTGATAAAATGTGGCGCTTTCGACGCCCTCGGCGCGCATCGGGCGTCCATGCTGGCGGCCGTCGAACGCGCCGTCGAACTGGGCAATACAGCCGCCGATGACAGGCGCAGCGGGCAGATGACTTTCTTCGGCGCAGAAGCCTTCGGCGGCGGCAAGCAGAAACCGCCGCCGCAATTCCCCAACGTCGAGCCGCTCTCGGAGATACAATTGCTCCAGGCGGAGAAGGACACCCTCGGCTTCTACGTAACCAGCCACCCGCTGGTCAAGTACGGGCGTGAACTGGATTCGCTGGGATCGGGAACGTGTGCGACGCTGGCCGGCACGAGCGAGGGGGCCGTGATAACGATCGGCTGCATGATCGCGTCGATCCGCCGGCGGGTTACAAAGTCCGGCAGGTCTGCCGGTAAAAAGATGGCGATCCTCACCATCGAGGACTTGACAGGCTCGGCCGAATGCGTCGTCTTCGCCGAAACTTACGAGCAGCTGGGCGAACTGCTCAACGAAGACGCCATCCTCTTCCTGACCGGCTCGATCGACCGCCGTCGGGAGACCCCGCAGATCATCGTTAATCAGGCCATTCCCATCGACGAGGCAATCGAGCGGCTCACTTCATCCGTTACGGTCCGCCTGGAAAAGACGCCCGACGACGAATATCTGAATAAACTCGGACAAATCCTCACCAACCACCACGGAAATTGCGTCGTGAACATCGAGGTTGTCCCATCGAGTCGCAGTGACATGCGTGTCGCCATCCGCCCCGACAACAAATGGTCCATCGCCCCCAGCCGGAAGTTGTACGACGATCTCTGCGAATTCGCAGGCGACAGCAACGTAGTGCTGACGCCCCGGCGAACCGTAAACGGTTCGCCGCGCGGAAACGACCCGCGTAACAGAAGGTATGGAACGCAAAACCGTTCTCGAAAACAAACCGCCGCCGCTTCCAGGTCTTAAAAACTGTAGGGTGTGGAGGCCTGCCGGCAGGCAGGTCCCGTGTATCCCTGCAAAATGCTTTTTGAACCTTTGCAAACGGCTGAACTGTTACACACATCTGAACAAGAACAGCCCACGGGCTTTATGTCCGTAGGCTGTAAAACATCTGCGTAAAAAAACCTCGCTTCGGTATTTTTGCAATCTACCCCCGGCGGGTAGCTGCGATCGTTACAATCTACCTGCCGACAGGAAAAGATGTAAGACTGAAGATCAGGTTTTCCGCTTCTGGACCTTTTTCTTCATCAGTCTGCCGGCCTTGAAGCGGACGGTCTTCTTCTCAGGCACGTTGACGCGCTCGAGCGTCTTCGGATTCTGGGCGATTCGGGCGGCCCTGGTGCGGGTCTCAAAAACACCGAAATCGCGAAACTCCAGACGGTTGCCCCGGGCCAGCTCGGCAATAACCTCGTCCAGAAAACTCTGAACGATTTGTTTGGCAAGCACGTGTCTGGCGCCCGTCTGCTCGGCAATTCGGTCAACGATTTCCTTTTTTGTTACGTTACGCATGTCTCAATCCTTCATATTCCACAGTCCACAGGATCCCGGGATGAAACTGTTATGAATTGTCCTTATCCTTACGTCAAAGCGGCCTTTGACGTAATCCTACAACTCATTCTACCGTAAAGACTTCCTTTCGCCAAGAAAAAAATTTACGACTTTTCGCAGTGGGGCAGGTTTTTTTAATCCTATTGCCGGTACGGTCCGGCGGGGCGAAAAACAAGTCTGCTGCCCGACGGGATGTGCCCATGCTCGTCGAATATCAGCAGGTCGTTATCGACCGCCAGCCACGGCTCGGGAAGATAGTAGTATTCCTGCGGACCGATATTCCAGAATCGCCCGACGTTGTGGCCGTTGAGATATATCTGTCCTTTCTTCGCGCCGCTTATCCGCAGGAACAGCGGGACGGAAGTCTCCGAATATTTAAATCGGCAGCGGTACCACGCCGGCAGTCCCTTGCCCACGACTCGCCCTGCCCCTGAAGGCATAGACCACTTCCGGCTGAACCATTTCTTCCCGCCGCCGGCGGAAATCGATTCGGTCAGCAGGTGCAGTTTCACCTTCTCCAGGTCCTTCGGCTTCAAGTCGCCCCACAGCAGCAGCCTGAGCGTGTTTTTCCCTTTGCGCAGTTCGTTGCCCAGGGTTACGTCGCCGAATCCGCCGCTGTCCGGGATGAACCCCGCCTGCCGATCGTTACAGGCAATAATAATGGGATGTCGCAGGCCGGTGTATGACAGGTGAACCGGAGAAATCTTCGGCAGGTTGAACGTTACTTCCGCCGTCCACATCGGTTCGGCCTCAAGGGTCTCAAGCATGTGAGACATCATCCGCGGAATCATTCGCCTGGAGAAATCCCCGTCCTGGCGGACCCTGAACTTGCCCAGTCGGAGCGGCTTTGCATCCCAGACCTGCCCGTACAACCCCTTGGGCCTGCCGAGTCTTGCCCCGAAATTGTCCCGTCCCAGGTTATCAACGAGGAACACCAGTACGTTTTTGCCCCGGCGCAACTGTATTGGTATGGGCTTTCTGACCGCCTCCGGTCCGCGACCCCAGACGCCGACCATCATCCCGTTCACATAGACCGTCGCACGGTCCTCGCAGTCGGGCAGGAAAAGGTGTCGCCTGACCGCGCGAGGCTCTTCGGTCTCCAGGCGATACCAGCCGTAGCCTTGATATACGCCGATTGCGGCCAAGTCGCGGGGACGATCCAGTTTCTCCCAGTCAATCTTATCACTGATCGGCTCCTCGCATACGCAGAGACGGCTGAACGTCCCCAATTTCGGCGGCGTCGGGTTGCGAGACGAAGACGGCTTGGTCTTATCCTTCTTGTGCGTTATCTCGCCTTCCGGTGA
>DAOVFI010000424.1 GCA_030673005.1 Planctomycetales bacterium | reverse complement strand
TGTCCGTCCCATTGCCGGTTACGACGTCGGATACCACCTGGCCTACGGCGAACACTTCCTCGATACGCACGAGATCGTCCAGACAAACCGTTTCGTCTATACTCGTCTGCGTCCGGAAATCCTCGCCGACCCGGACAACCTGGGACCGGGCTGCCGATACGATGCCGCTACCGATACATATCACTTCGTCAACGCCAACTGGCTCAGCCAGGTCGTAATGGCGTCGGCCTGGCGAGCAGGGGGGGCGGCGGGGCTGGGAATTCTCCAGGCCGCTTTGATAGCGGCGATATTCCTGACGATCGTTTCAACAATGCGCCGTGCTACGTGGCATGGCCGTCTCGGCCATGTTTCCTGCACTCATGGGCAGGACGCCATCGCCACTGTCGGATGGCACTGGATCGCTCCTGCGGTCGTTCTGGTCGCACTGGCAGCCTACGAAAGATTTAACATACGCCCGGAAGTCTTCGGATATTTGATGCTGGTAATGCAGTGGCGTCTGCTGGTCGGATACGACCGGTGGCACGGTCAAGCCGAACGAAGTGAGGCTTGGCCGTGTGAGCGCCGTACACGTATGTGTGGCACGGTCAAGCCGAACGAAGTAAGGCTTGACCGTGTGAGCGCTGGCCCACGGCCAAGTGGGCAGGGGTTTGACGACCCCGGCCCACTTGACCGTGCCACCGGTCAAATCAAAACCAGCGGAGAACTGTCTGGCTCGAGTTTTTCCTGGCGGCGGGTGGTCGGTGTTATCGTCCTTCAGGTTCTGGCGGTCAATTTCCATAGTTATTTTATTCTCGGCATAGCGCTGGTCGGCGCGATGTTCACGGAGGTTTTGCTTCGCCGGATATGGGCGCGGACTGTTGCAGATGCCGACACCGCGCCGACTGCGCCCGCCCTTAAATGGCTCGGCATCGCAACGGTCGGGGTGATACTGGCGTCCCTGGTTAATCCGTGGCATGTCCGCGGTGCGATCATGCCCATACAAACGTTGTTGTTTCTGGGCAGGCACAACATTACCGGCGGAGCCGTCGGACCGGGCACAGGCCATCCGTGGGCGACGATAGGCGAGTTCTTCGCGCCGTTCAGCGAAGAATTCCGGCCCACCCGCGCGACGACAGCGTACATTATCGTTCTGTGCCTCGCCGGCGTGGCCGGGCTGGTCGGGATTCTCCGGCGGCGGTGGGGATGGCTGCTGGTTCTGGCGGGTATGACGGTTATATCGACCCGTATGCGGCGTAACATCGCGCCGGCTGCGATGATAATCGTGCCTTTGAGTCTGATTATCCTCACGGACGGATGGAATTGGCTGGGCGAAAGACTGCGCCGAACGAAACGGGGAAATCAGGACGAAAACGGACGGGCCGACTCGCTCGCCGGACGGGCCTGCGGCGTCGTTGTCGCTGCGGCCTCACTTCTCGTCGCCGCCTGGTTCATCTTCTCGGTAGTTACAAATCGATTCTATTTCTCGCAGCGCCAGCCGTGGCGGTGCGGAACGGGTCTTTCGCCCATAGCAGTCCCGGTCGGGGCGGCAGAGTGGATTAATACTCATAACCCGTCCGGGGAAGTCTTCTGCGGATACGATTGCTCATCCAACCTGATGTATTTCACACGCCCGCACAGGCGTGTTCCTGTGTTAACCAATACGTGGGCGTATCCGCCATACGTGATGGAATGGGTCCTGCGGTGCACGTCGGGGTCCGTCGGTTTCGCACCGGCGGTGGAGAAGTACAATATAGGCACGGTGGTTCTGCGTTCGACGTCGGGCACCGCCCCGCTGATAAGGACGCTGGCGAAAAGCCCGGACTGGGTCGTTGTGGACGTGAGCCTCTGCCACGTGGTTTTCCTCCGCCGGACCGGCGCCAACGCCGCACTGGCTAACAGCCGGGGCATAAGCAAAAAGGATTTCGACGTCGCCCGGCATATTGAACGCGTAATCGCGGCCGATCCGGTTCCCGCGTACGCCCTGCACAATACGGCTTTTCTGCTGTACCGGATGCGGTGGGGCGGGCATGCAATTACGGTCTGGCGGGAGTGCCTTCAAAGAGACAAGACTTACTATGAAGCGATGGGGAATCTGGGTATGTGCCTGGCGCTGCGGGGGACCGCCAGGATGATGCTCATGCAGGAGTATCAGCGCGAAGGGCGGACCGGTCAGGCCGACAATGCCCGTCGAGAAGGTCTGGCCGACTGGGCCGAGGCGGAAAAATTGTTCAAAGACGCCCTGGAAATCAAACCGGACTACGACGATGCAAGCAGAAACCTTCGCCTGTTGACCGACCAGATGTCCGCCTTCAGGCGCGGCGTGATCGTCGTGCCGCAGATGCAGTAAAACTGGACAGGCCGGACCGGGTTCGATAGGCTTGTTTCGGATTGTGGTAAGAGTTCAGCCCTATGCAGAAGAAAAGAGCAAGTCAGGCACACATAGTATTTATCACTCCGGCTGTTTGGAGTGATAAATACTACCCCCACCCGGGTGGCACGGTCAAGCCGAACG
>DAOVFI010000165.1 GCA_030673005.1 Planctomycetales bacterium | reverse complement strand
CAAGGCGCCGCTGCGCCATTTTCCGTCTTCGAGCGCCGTCAGAACCGGCCTTGGCAGATCGAGCAGGATATGGATTGTTTTATGACCCGCGGCCAGCAGTGCGCGAAGCGGCGGTTTGGAGGCTTTCGACTGAGCGAATTTTTCCGGCACGACGGCAATCTGTCGCCACTTCTGACCGGTATATTGCAGCAGGACAAGTTCGCGCTTCGGGTGCGAAGAAAGGCGCGGCGGGTCGGGAGAGACGCTTCGCGGAGATGTGGCGGTGCTTGTTGCCGTCGCCGGCTGCGTTGTTGTCCGGCGGGTACCGGATCGTGCAATGAGAACCAGCATCCCACCGGTGTCGTTTCCGGCCCGGCAGGCCGCCAGGGCGCGGGCGCCTTCCGGCCAGAGGTCGGCAGGGGGGTTGATGCCGGGATTACCCTCGGACCGGTGCGGCGAGTATCGCATGTGCCCGCCGTCGCTAAAGAATACAATCAGGTTTTCGCCAACGGCGGCAGCGACGGTAACTCTCCCGCGCCTGTCGCCACCGACGCACCTCCAGGGCTTCTTCTCATCGAGCGGCTTTACCGCAAGCCTGTATCCCAACCTGTTGTTGCGGGACTGAATTAGCCACACCGCATCCGTATCGCCGATCAGCCGGAAAGGACAGTCGGAGAAAAAGTCGCCGGACGCCTTTTCCCGACAGTATGCCCGACCCGGAGTCGCGACTATCAGGAACAGCACAAGGACAACGGGACTGCGCATTTTTCGTATGTGATTGCTCATCGACTTTTAGTGCTGCTCCCTGACCGGGCCATAAGAGGCGTCCACCTGGACTGGTTCGGTGATGCCCGGCGGTACGTGCGAGTGAAAATCGAAGACTATTTTTCTGAACGGCTTGGTCGTGGTCATCTCAGTAAGTTTTATATTCAGCGAACTCGCCGGCTGGATATTTTTGATTTTCGGCCAGGTGATGCGGATGTCGGTCGGCATTATGGGTGCATCGCCGTCGGTGGCGACGGGCTTATAGTCGGAAACTTCGGCGACTACGCGGGTCAGTCCGTCCGGGTCGTATAATTTAATCCGGTAAGGCCGGCGCGGCTGCTTGTCGGACCAGCGGAAATAGACCTCCCGCCATATCTTCAGATGCCCGCTGACGGGTTGGTCTTTCAGGTATCGCACGACGTAGGCGCAGTCGTCGGGCTTATTCTGTAACGTCATTACTACCGCCGGCATCGCCCCGGCCGTTATTGCCGGCAGTTCCGTGACGCCGAGGATTTCCACCAGTTGCAGCGGGTCGATGGGGATAGCCGCCACACCCGGCGCGCCGGCGAATTTCGTCCGGCCGAACCACGCCTGGCCCCGGCCGCCGAGATTCGCCCAGACGTAGTACAGCCCCTTGCCTGCGTCCACGCCCACGCGGAACAGTTCCATTGCCCCGGCCTCACGCCCGATAAGGACGAAATCCGCAGGCACGGACCGACCGGCGCCCTTGTCCAGCAGAATCAGCGCATTAGGCACAGCCAAGGGCGAGACCGAACCCCACGATACGCTTTGGCCTCGATCGTTACTGAGGGTTACGTGGACTTTTGCGCGTGTCCAGAGCCTGCCGACCTGCGAGGCGTTGGCGTTGTACTCATCGACCAGCGTTTTGAGCGAGACGAACTTTTCCGGGCACGGAGCACATCCGAGCGGAAGAATCACACACGCGACAATCAAGAGAATCAGTAATGTTCTGTAACACATAATCTTATGGGCCGGTGGCACGGTCAAACTGGAGCGCAGCGTAAGATTGGCCGTGGAATGTGCAACCGAAGACTCCACGGCCAAGTCTTCGACTTGACCGTGCCACCTTTCAATTTGACTGTTACAAGCAGCTCGGAAGGGATTCATATTTCCACCTCGAACAGCGCTCCCAGTTGCGTGCCGACTTCGGCGATCTGCTCGGCGTTCAGTTCCGGTCGGATTACCTTTACCGCCGCCTGCTCGCTCTTGAAGTGCATTGTCCAGACTTCGCGCCCCTCTTCGTCGCTGCTGCCGTCGTAAATCAGCATCTTCTTCCTCATCAGCATCAGCGCCAGGACGAAGCGGAAGTTCACCTTCGCAGGCTCGGACTGGGCGTCGAGTTTCTCGAAGAAATCGACGAGAACATTATTATTCACAACCGGCTTTTTCGGCTCGGACGGCAGGGGGATCCGGCTGTGCCAGACTGAGAAGGCTTTTTCCGCTTCGTCGGACCGACCTTCCCAGCAGGATTTGCAGAAATCGTCCCTTCTGAATCCCTCAGCCGTGTCGAACAATGCGGCGACGAACTCTTCGCCGCCGGCGAGTTCACGCTCGCACGTCGAGCAGACTCCCGACGCCTTCGCAATGTCGTATTCCTTGGCCATGACTGACAGAATGAACCACAAAGAACACAAAGAGCACAAAGAACAGAAGAAAATAATGTTTTACTTTCTTTGTGCTCTTTGTGTTCTTTGTGGTTATTTTTTTCAGACGTACTCCGATACGATTTTTTCGACTGTTTCTCGCAATTGGGCCGCTCTTTGGCGGTCGCGGGCCGAGGCCTTGCGGAGGTCGGCGGCGGCTGATTGGTCGGGCAGGTTATTGGCGTTGACGCGGACGTTATAGTCGCTCATGCGGATAACCGCTTCAGCCAGGACGGCGGCGGCCGCCAGGTCGGTCAGGAGGTACTTGTTGCAGTGCTCGCCGAGTGCGATAAGGTTTTCCAGGACCGAGATGGCCAGGGCCGTCATCTGTCGCGGCACGTCGATAGCGGCAGTCAGGGCGGTCGCCATTTTGCTTTCTTTAGTTTCGTCATTGCACTTGGCGGCCTTGGTGTAGAGCGTATAAGCGGCAGCGTCGTCGGCGGTAAGGTCAGCAAACATCCCGCGCGATCGGGCAAGCCTGACCGACAATGCCTCGTGTGTCTCGGAGTATTCGGCGAAGGCCTTCTTGCCGCGAGTGAAGTTCAGCACCATCTCGCCAAGCGCCGTCGCCAGCGCGCCGACAACCCCGGCGACCGTCCCGCCGCCGGGCGTGGGACGCTTATCGGCGGTAGCCGTTGCAAAATCACGCACCGAAAACGCAAGATAATCTTCCATGTCAGTCATTTGTTTTTCCTGCATCTTCTCAATCGGGTGCCATGCCCTCACGCGAAGCGGGTGGGCATGTGTTGTTCCATAAATTCAGGATAAACATGCTCACGCCCTTCGGGCGAGAGCATGGCACCCTTGACAATGTTCATCATTTCTCAAACGCTTCCGGTTTGGGAGTCGTTACGGTTACTACGTATCCCTTGCCCAGGTATTTCTTTGCTACGCGCTGCACGTCGGCGGGGGTGATCTTTCGATATAATTTCTCGGCCTTCTTTCTGAAGTCGTATCCCAGGCCGTAGAGTTCGTCCAGCGCCGCCGCCATTGCAAGAGCCGACATTGCCTGAGCGCCGAGTGCGTCGGCCGTCAGGATTATATTGACCGCCCGGTCAATCTCCTTCTGCGTCGGCGTGTAACCGGCCGCACGGTCCAGATTCTTTTTGATAATCCCGACGACCTGCGGGGCCTTGTCGGGCTGGCAGCCGGCGTAGGTCATAAACGCTCCCGGCAGCAGTCCCGCCCAGTTGTATGCGTGAACCACATACACCAGCCGCTTTCCGCGAAGTTCCGTGTGCAGCCAGCCGCTCGGCAGGCGATACCCGCTGATAATCGTATCCAGTACGGTTATCGCGATGCGGTCGTCGATGTTCGTTACCTTCATTCCCAGCGCGGCGACGATAACGCCGGCCTGGACATTTTTGGTCTTCAGGACGTGCAGTTCGCCTTCCGGCGCGACTTTGCGAGGCGCAGCGGAGTATCCAGCCGGTTCGACCGACCGTTTGGTGAATAAATTTCCGATTTGCGTCTTTGCGGCATCGGCGTCGAAGTTGCCATAGACAGCAAGGACGCTCGAACCGACACGGATGCCGCTGACGTTATAGGCGGCAATCTGCTCAACCGTTGCCGATTCCACCACCTCCGGCCTGCCGCTGGTTTGCATCCCATACGGCGAGTCGGTGAAGAATTTCTGCCGGAAAAACTTGTGCAACTGCGAGGTCCATCGCTCATCGATTTGCTTGATCGCCGCTTTTTGCAGCGGCTTGATGTTCTCAAGTTCCTTTTCCGGGAAAGTCGGACGCTGCACGACGTCGGCTAGTATTTCCAGCGCCTTGGCGAACCGGTCGTCCAGAACGGACGCTTCCCAGTAAAAGGAGTTGTTGCCGCATTTTCCGGTGATTGCCCCGCCGGCCTCGTCGAAGAAAGCGTCAATCTCTTTGGCGGATCGCTTACCAGCACCCCTTGTGCTCAACGACATCATCAGCGACCCCAGGCCGTTGGTCTTTTCATCTTCGAGAAGCAGCCCGCCCTTTGTAACGAACGTCATCGAGACCAGACCGACTGCCTTGGTCGGATGCAGGACTACCCGCAGTCCGTTGGGCAACGTGAAAGTGGTGGTTTCGCCTTCGGCGGTCTTTTGGGTCGAGGTCGTTTTCTCGGCCTGGAGCGATTCGGGGACCATTCTCGTAATCGCCATCTTCTTGAAGGTGAAATATTTCTTCGCCATCGCCCGGACCTGCCCGGCGGTTACTTTCTGGATGTTGGCGGTGTAGTTGCGTGAGAAATTCACGTCGCCGGTGGACATGAAATCCCTCGCCAGTTCCTCCGAGACGGCTTCGGCCTTCTGCTGCATATAGACCAGTTCGGCGAGTTTCTGACGCTTGGCCTTGGCGAGTTCCGCTTCGGTTACGCCTTCGTCGATAACGGTTCGGAGTTGGCGGAATATTTCCTTCTCGGCGGTATCGATTTTTTCAGGCTCGGCGCGGAAACTGACGGTGAAGAATCCTTTCCCCCACGCCGGCGTCCAGGAACCGGTCTGGATAGACGTAACGAGACGTTTTTCAAACTGAAGCGAGCGGACCAGCCGGCTGCTCTTGCCGCGGGAGAGGATGTAACTCAGCACGTCAAGGGCGTAAAGGTCGTCGTGGATCAGCGGGATCGTCAGGAAACTGATTCGCTGCATCACGTCTTTGACGGACTTGCTGGTTATCGTCTGCCGGCGAACGCCGGTGATCGGTTCAACCTCCGGCAGCGACAGGTCCGGTGTCAGGCCCTTTTTGAAATGCCCGAACCGCCCGACTGCGCGCTTGAGCACGGCGGCGGTGTCCACGTCGCCGGCGACGACGAAGATTATGTTCTGTGGCACGTACATCCGTTTGACGTAGGCCAGCACGTCGTCCCGCGTCAGTCGGGCGAGCGGCTCGGCGAAGCCGATTACCGGTACTGCCGCCGGGTGCGTGCCGAAAATATGGGCCGAATGTGCGTACCACATCCGGCGACGCGGGTCGTCCTTGCCCATTTCCAGTTCGCGCTGCACGACACCGTGTTCGCGCTTGAAATCGGTCGGTGTGATGTCGGGATGCGAGACCTGGTCGGCGATAAGGTCCACGCACTGCATTGTCTTGCTCGATGATGCGGCTATGTAGTAGCAGGTGTGGTCCATGCTGGTGTAGGCGTTTGACTGGCCGCCGATCTCCAGCGTTCGGGAGCGTTTTTCGCCGCCCGAGTGTGCGGCCCCGCCGCCGGGCATCTCGTGGATGGATTCTTTCGCCACCAGGTGTTCGCACAGGTGGCTGAGGCCCGCGCCGAGCCATTCACGCTCGTACAGCCCGCCGGCGCGGACGAACGCCTTGACGCAGACGACCGGCGCGTTGTGGTTCTCGGCCACGATGACAGTCAGGCCGTTGGACAGTCTGGCGACGGTTACTCCCGGCCTGGCGGTCGTCCTGGCGACAATCTCAGCAGGACCGGTTCGAGCGGCCTTCGACGCACCAGCGGGAACGCCGCATCCGACGATGAAAGAAAGAATCA
>DAOVFI010000060.1 GCA_030673005.1 Planctomycetales bacterium | reverse complement strand
GGGATGTGTCTGTATGACGCCGTTGCCGGGACGCCCTCTGCGGCCAGGGCCTCGACAAAGGTGTCCTTATCGACGGTGAGCCTGTCGGTGTCGAGCGTTGTCCGCATGTGCCAGTAACTCGCCTTTGAGTCGGGGATTAATTTTCCGAGCGAGACTGACTCGAGCGATTTTATACCCTCGGCTATAGCGCCCGCGACGGCCTGACGACGCTCGATAATCCAGGGCAGTTTTTTTAGTTGGACGCGTCCGATAGCGGCCGACATTTCGTCGGTGTTGAGGTTCAGGCCCAGTCGGACGTTGTTCGGCTCGTCGGTCCCGAACGGTTTTCCGCGGTCCATGAAGCGGCGGGCCTTCCAGAACAGGTCCTCGTTACCGGTGAAGAAGATGCCGCCCTGTCCGCCGCTGGCGTAGTGTTTTCCGAACATGGTGGAAAATGCGGCTATGTCGCCGTGAGTTCCGACGGGCCGGCCGTGATAGACGGCCCCGTGAGCCTGGGCGGCGTCCTCGACGACGGGAATGCCCCGCTTGCGGGCCAGTTCCATTATCGGCTCCATCTCTATCGGCTCGCCGAATATCTGCGCGACGACAATCGCCCGCGGTCTGTCTGTAACGGCTGCGGCGACCGGGTCAGGACCGACGTTGTAGGAGTATCCGTTCGCATCGGCGGGGACCGGAACGCAGTTCATCATCACTATCGGCATGACCCCGCCGGGGTCGGTTATGGGCGGGCAGACGACCTCGCTGCCCGGCTCCAGTTCAAGCGCCGCTATCGCCGACAGCAGCGCCGAGGTGCCGGAATTGACGGCCTTGGCGAAACCCCCGCCGAGATACTCGGCGAACTCGGCTTCGTATGCCTGCTCGCGCTTGCCCCCGTAGCCGAAGGCCTGACCCGTGGAAATGGACTCGTCGAAAACCTCGACGGCGGCGGCCTTTTCCTCTTCGCCGAACAGGCGTCGCGGGGGAAACGGTTTGTCTCTGACCGCCCGACCGCCGTCAATCGCAAGTTTCTCGTCTTTCTTCTCCGTCATCGTTAACTCCAACTCCCTTCCGCTGCCGACAGAATAATCGGCGAAACAGTTGCTCCTCACCGGAGCGATTGCCTTCTATCAAATGACCCAGAAACTGTAAAGCGTATCCACCGACGAACAAGCCCGCTGCAAGCACCCACTGCCGCATTACCGCCGCCGGCGCCGCGGCGATTGTGGCGGGAATACCCACCATGTGCAATATGAAATTAGTCCGGTTGCGATGTCGTGAAAACCAATTAACAAACCATTTACGCAGCATAAACGGAAGCCTTCCTGCCGGCGGATTATCGGTGTTGACGTTTTATCTTCGCCCGCAATGCGTCCCGCGCCCGCGTCAGAAACGTATCATACAGTCCGGAGGCGTAATCGGGAAACGTATATGGGTGCCGGACCCACCGGCCATGGACGTAAGTCAGCGTTACCTCGGCGTAAATTCCCTCTCCGAGATAAATACGATGGGCGAAATCTTTTGTGCTGGCGAGAATGAGTTTGCTTTCGGTGATGTAGCCCGGGTCGAGGTTGACTGTGCGGCGCGTGCCATCGGCGTAATCGCATTCGATTTCGTTGGTCGTCCTTTTTATCGCGACGATCGCATCGGGATCGATAAGCCCCTCGAACGCGACGAACTGCCGCAGCAGGCCGTTGCCCATCTCGTCTTCGTAATAGTCGGTGAAATTGAAGTCCATCACGTCGCCGGTCAGGTCGATCGGGCCGTAAGCGCCTTCCATGCGCCGGGACGCCTCGGCGAGGGCCTCCCTGCTTCTCGAGAGCATCCCGACGATGAGTTTTACCGGCAGCGGATTGGATATATCGCCCATAAGGAAAGAAATTGTCTATTGTCGATTGCCGATTGTCAATTTTTCGCCGAACGGGTTGCGCCGGTGCGGTAGTGGTAGGGTGTGCAGGTTCTGTTCCCTGCACACCGAAGCCTTCACCCACCAATCACGTGTGCAGGATAAAGAACCTGCCGCACCCTACCGACTTGCCCTTAAAAACTGTATTATGTTTGCGATGCTCAAACGGATAATAGTCGGTGCGATTCTGATTGCCTTGGCGGTGGGTGTGCTGTGGCTTGACTGGTGGATGGAGCAGGCCCGTCTGCCGCGGTTCGGTACCGGCGATGGCGGTAACATTGTCCTTCTCGGTCTGCCGTTGGCGGGACTGATAGCGCTGCTGGTGGCGGCGGGTTATCTTGAACTGTCGCGCCTGGCGGCCGGGACGGGCATGCCTGCGCTGCGCTTCAGCGGCATGGTCTGCGCCATTATGGTCGCCACGCTGCCGTTCTGGCGACAGAGCCTCACCGACAACCCCTGCTGGCGGGAACTGATGCAGATTACTCTCGGAGCGGCCGTTATAATACTCTTTGCCGACCAGATCATCCGCTATCGCACAGACGGTGCGATCCGGCGGATCGGGACGTCTCTGCTGGCGATATGCTATCTGGGCGTCTGCGGTGCGGTGGTGCTGGGAATCAGGATGCAGTTCGGCATGAAGGCGTTTATATTGTTCCTTCTTGCGGTCAAATGTACCGACATCGGGGCATACTTTACCGGTTCGGCCATAGGTCGGCATAAGATTATCCCGTGGTTGAGTCCGGGCAAGAGTTGGGAAGGCCTGGTTGGCGGGTTGGTTTTTTCAGCGGTTGCGGCGGTGGGATTCATAGCCGTTACGGATTACCTGGCGGGCGGGGCGGACGCCGCCGGGCGGATCGGACTGTTCGCCGCCGCCGGTTTCGCCGTGGTGGTGGGCCTGTTCGGGCAGGCGGCCGATATGTGCGAATCGGCGCTGAAGCGGGACGCGGGATTGAAGGATTCCGGTTCGTCTGTCCCCGCCTTCGGCGGGATACTGGACGTGGTGGACTCGCCGCTGCTTGCTGCACCGGCGGCGTACGTTATGCTGGCGATGCTGCTGTAGGCCGGGACGGAGTGCAACGGATTGGGTGGCACGGTCAAGTCGAAGACTTGGCCGTGTTGGGAGGCACCACGGCCAAGCCTCGCTTCGCTTGGCTTGACCGTGCCACCCATGATGCTGATACGGTAGAAATTCGTCCTGATGTATATGTGGAGATTGCGCGTTGGAACTGACGGTTACAATAGAGAGGCCTGAGCTGCGGTCGGTGCTGTTCGGTCCGGGCGACGGGCATCTCAAGACGATCCGCCAGGTGCTGGGCGTTCAGATGTTCGCCCGCGGCAACGTTGTAAAGATAACCGGCGCCGCCGGGAATGTCTCCCGCGCCGCGGCGGTGCTGGCGGCGCTACAGCGAAGGTTGAGGCGGAGTCAGTCGCTGACCGCCGAGATGGTGGCCGATACCATCGCCGCCGTTTCCGCCAAGGGCGACACGGTCCACGCCGCCGACGTTATCAACGTCTATAACGGTCAAATCATCCAACCGCGCTCGCCGGGACAGAGGCGGTACGTAGAGGCGATACAAAAGCACGACATGGTCTTCTGCACCGGTCCTGCCGGGACGGGAAAGACCTACCTCGCCGTCGCAATGGCGGTCAACATGCTCAAGACCGAACGGGCCAAGCGGATGGTCCTTGCCCGTCCCGCCGTCGAGGCAGGCGAAAAACTCGGCTTCCTGCCCGGAGACATGCAGGCGAAGGTCAACCCCTACCTCCGCCCGCTCTTCGACGCACTGAACGACATGATGGACTTCGATCAGTCCCGCCGATTCATGACAAGCGACGTCATCGAGGTCGTTCCGCTGGCGTTCATGCGCGGGCGGACGCTGAACGATTCGGTAATAATCCTCGACGAGGCCCAGAATACCACCAGCGCCCAGATGCTGATGTTCTTGACCCGGATGGGGCACGGGTCAAAAATGATTGTTACGGGCGACGATTCCCAGATAGACCTGCCCGAAAACGTTACCAGCGGACTGATCGACGCCCAGCGCCGGTTGAAAGGGATCAAGGGATTGATCTTCATCCGCCTGGACCGCCACGACATAGTCCGCCACCGCCTGGTCCAGAACATCGTTGACGCGTACGGAGAGAACAGGGACTAGGGACTAGGGAATTGGGACTAGAAAAAAAAGGGAGATTGGCATGAGTGACGAGATACGTAGTTATCGGGATTTAGTGGCGTGGCAAAAGGCGATGGCGCTGGCGAAGCGTGTATATGGCGCGACGAAACTGTTTCCGAAGGAAGAAACGTACGGGCTTGCCCAGCAGATGAGAAGGGCGGCAGTGTCTGTACCGTCAAATATTGCTGAAGGTTATGGTCGGGGCAGCCGGAAGGACTACGTTCACTTTCTCCACACTGCCCGGGGCAGCCTGTACGAAGTCGAGACTCATATATTCATTGCCGGGGATTTGGACTACTTGACTAACAAGCAAACCGATTCTCTACTGGAAGACACGGACGAATGTTCGCGCGTGCTGGGCGGTCTGATAAAAAGTCTGAGTATTGGCAAATAGCAAGATACTGGATACTAAAATGATTTTTATACCTAGTCCCAATTCCCTAGTCCCTGGTCCCTCATGTAGCTATGTGGCCATTTAAGAAGAAAGTTCGACAGCGACGGGAGCTCCGCAAGAGTCCCCCGACCGGCCCGAGTCGCTGGGAGCGGTTTCGGGCCGCCGGCGGGGTCGGTTCGGTCCTTCTGGCGACGGCGTTGTTTGCGGCTGTGTTGGTCATGGACGCCTGCCCGATCGAGCCGCTGCCTTATCGAGTCGGCGGGTATCTCGACCGGGACGTGTACGCCCGCGTTCCGTTCCGGTTCGCCAGGCCCGAAGGTCCGACCACCGCCCCTGCCAGCCGGCCGACCGGCCAGGTCATACCGAAAGGCACACTGCTGGCCGCCAGAACGGTCAAAGGCAAGCTGAATGAGGCCGACGTTGCGATCCTGTCGGCTGAACACGAGGAGTACATCGCCCGGCAAAGTATCGACGCGCCTTTGCGGCGGTTCTGGATTTTCCTCGGGCGCGCCGGGGTGATCGGCGGCGTTATCGCCCTGCTGGGATTGTATATCAGCAAGTACAACCCGCGGATCGTCAAGAATCACTGGCGCGGCCTCGCCGTGGCGGCGCTGCTCGGACTGATACTGCTGGTCGGCAAGATCGTGATCGGGACGGGGATGATGAACCCGTATCTGTCGGTCTTCGGGATATTCCTCGCCGCAGCCATGCTCACCATCGCTTACAATCAGCGTTTCGCCTTCGCCGTGTCCGGTTCGCTGGTGGTCCTGACGGTGCTGCAACTTCGGTTCGGGTTCGCCGGGCTGCTGGCGTTATGGTCGTCGGCGGCCGCTACCGTCTTCCTGCTCGGCGAGATCCGGACGCGCAGCAAACTCATCGAAACCGGCGGGCTTGCGGCAGTGGCGGTTTTCGCGGCAGTATGGCTCGTAGAATTGGCCGGCGACGTGCCGGGACACATCATGCTGGTCGATGGATGCTGTGCCGCGGGTGCGGCAATAGCCGGAGGTTTCATCGCCCAGGGCATCCTGCCGCTGATCGAACGGGTCTTCTCCATCGCAACCTCGCTGACGCTGTTGGAGTGGTGCGATGCGAACAAGCCGCTGCTGAAACGCCTGGCGCTCGAGGCGCCGGGCACGTACAATCACTCGCTGGTCCTGGGCGCGATGTGCGAGTCGGCCGCCGAGGCCATCGGCGCACGCGGGCTGCTGGCGCGCGTCGGCGCCTATTACCATGACGTCGGAAAAATCAACAAACCAGATTATTTCTCGGAGAACCAGGCGGGTTCGGCCTCCAAACACGACAAACTCTCCCCGGCAATGAGCCTGCTGGTGATAAAGGGGCACGTCAAGGACGGCATCGAGATGGCCAGGCAGTACGGCCTGCCGCGTCTGCTGCACGAATTCGTCGCCTCGCACCACGGCACGACACTGGTGGAATATTTCTACCACGCCGCCACCGAGCAGCGCGCCGGCAACGGTCAGACCGCCCCCGACGAGGTGGAGTTCCGTTACCCCGGTCCCAAACCACGGACGAAAGAGGCCGCAATACTTATGCTTGCCGATGCATCCGAATCGTCCGTCCGCGCAACGCCCGAACCGACGGCGGGGCGAATCGAAACACAAGTTCACTTCGTAATATCCAAACGCCTCATGGACGGACAACTCGACGACTGCGAATTGACCCTCAAAGAGGTCCACGCCCTCGAGACTTCGCTGGTCAAGAGCCTCTGCGGCATGTACCACGTTCGGGTCAAATATCCCTCGCAGGAAAAACCGGCCACAGACCAGGACGAAAAGAACGCCAACGGCCGACAATCGGCAGGTATAAACGACAATCGCCGGTAATCCCGCCGGCGGCGGGTGGCACAGGTTTGTAACCTGTGCGGCTGCCACAGGTTACAAACCTGTGCCACCCACAGATCCCAAATCGGTAACAAGGAGAAAAAATAAGAATGAAACAACTGGCAATCAACGGTGGAAAAAAGGCGTGCAGTCACCAGTGGCCGGACTGGCCGATCTGGGGCGACGAGGAAAGAAAGGGCCTCAACGAGGTTCTCGAATCGGGCAAGTGGTGGTACGGCCAGAAGGTCGGGCAGTTCGAACGGGCCTTTGCAGATTTCCAGGGCGCGAATTTCGGCGTAACGGCCTGCAACGGCACGGTCGCGCTTGAGGTGGCGCTGACGGCGCTTGGCATCGGCGCCGGTGACGAGGTAATCGTCCCGCCGTTCACCTTCGTAGCCACCGCTTCAGCCGTGATGCGGGTAGGTGCGGTTCCGGTCTTCGCCGACATCCTGCCGGAGAACCTTTGCATCGACCCTGCCGACGTCGAGCGCAAAATTACCGACAAAACCAAGGCCGTAATGCCCGTCCACCTCGGCGGGCACGTAGCCGACATGGACGTTCTTAATGACATTGTGGCGAAACACGGAATTGTCGTAATCGAGGACGCCTGCCACTCGTGGGGCAGCCGGTGGAAGGGTAAAGGCACCGGCGCGATCGGCAGTTGCGGGGCGTTCAGTTTCCAGGCCTCGAAAAACATCTCCAGCGCCGAGGGCGGAATTATCCTGACCGACGACGAAGCCCTGGCCGGTCGCTGCCGCAGTTACACCAACTGCGGGCGGACCGAGGGCAGGCCGTGGTACGAGCACCATCGCCTCGGCAGTAACCTCCGCCTGACGGAGTTCCAGGCGGCGATCCTCCTGGCGCAACTGACCCGCCTGGAGGCACAGACGCTCAAACGCCAGGCAAACGCAGCCATCCTGGACGAAGCCCTTAAGGGTGTACCCGGCATCACTGTCCTGACTAATGATTCGCGGATGACCCGGCGGAGTTATCATTTTTACACCTTCCGCATCAAGTCCGACGAACTGTGCGTGGGGCGCGAGAGATTCATCGAGGCGCTTGTCGCTGAAGGCGTTCCGGCGTCTTCGGGCTATCCGATCCCGCTATACAAGAATCCGTTCTTCGGGAATCTCGACGAGGAGCCGGCGGCACGCCCCTTCGCCGGGAGCGTTAATTACGACGAGGTATGCTGCCCGGTCTGCGAGGCCGTCTGTGCCGACGCCGTCTGGCTTCCGCAGGCGTTCCTCCTGGCCGACGAGCAGGCCATCCGCGACGCATCCGCAGCGATTAAAAAAGTTTGCGAAAACATCGGCGAGTTGAGGTAAGCCAATTGGGATGGCACTGTCAAGGGAGGGTGAGGCCGTTAGGCCTCAATCTCGCTTGGCCGTGGTTCGGCGTTCGTGGTCCGGCATCATCACGGCCAAGCTTCCGCTGCCTGCCTGTCGGCAGGCGCTCCGGCTTGACCGTGCCACCGGAAATTGAGGTGAACTTAAATGTTTAGAGCATCTGCTGCTGAAATTGACCTTGCCCCGCCGGTCGGCGGGCAGATGATCGGTTTTCTCGCCCGGCTGACCGGCTCGACGGGTACGTACGATCCAATTATGGCCCGCGCCGTCATGCTGGCAAACGAAGACTCGAAGGCGGTCATCGTTTCGTGCGACCTGCTCGGTTTCGATTTATCGGTCGCCGATGAGATTCGTCGCCGAATTGCCGAAGCCGTCGGCATCAACGCCTCGAACGTCCTGTTGACCTGCACGCATACCCACTCCGGCCCTGATTCGCTGGCGACGGAGGGCTTATGGCTTAATAAGGTCAGGGCGAAAATTGTGGATTTGGCGTCGGCCTTGGCGGGGGCGCTTGAACCCGCCCGACTTTCACATGGGACGACGACAGTCAGCGGTATCGGCTACAACCGCGAGAGCGCCGAACACCCCATCGACGAGAGCCTCGGTGTTATAGGCATCGACGGCACCGACGGCCGGGTCATCGCGACGATCATCAACTACGCCACTCACGCAGTCGTACTCGGCCCGGGGAACCTGGAATACTCCGCCGATTTCCCCGGCGCAGCCTGCCGGCATATCGCCCAAATTCGAGGCGGTATGGGAATGTACCTTCAAGGCTCCTGCGGCGACGTGGACCCGGTGGTCTATCGCGATCGCGGATGGGGGACAGGGACATTCGAGGACGTGGACCAAATCGGTCGAAAACTCGCCGAGGCCGCCATAGCCACTCTCACCGATGCGCCGGCAACGACGGACGTGGCGATTCGCTCTGCCGCCAAAGTCATAGATGTTCCGCTGGATGAACCACCCTCGCGCGCGGAACTGGACAAAATCACAGCCGAAGCCACAGCAAACGCCGACGCCGATGATGAGATAACACGGCGGACCGGAAAGGCAACATTGGATTGGGTCGCCAAAGTAACCCAGGCCATTGAGGCGGGCAAAGTCCCCGAAAACTTCCCGGTCGAAATCTCTGTCCTTGGTATAAACAACCTGCGCCTGGTGTGCGTGCCGTTCGAGGTTTTCACCGACATCGGCCTGGGCATCAAGGAAGGTTCAAGACCGCTGGAGACTTTTTTCGTCGGATACGCCAACGGTTACTGCGGATACTTTCCGACCGGCTGGGGCAAGGACCTGGGCAGGTACGGCGGGAAGACCTCCTGCCGCTTCGGCTACGGGCCGCTGCTGACCGCCGTCGGATACGGCGCCGATAAACTGCTTATTAGCGAATCCATCGCCTTAGCGAAGGTTTAAACAATTGTAACCGTTCGGCGCTGCTCGAAAAGGTAAGGAACTATGATAAGCATGGGACTCTTCAGCGTGGTTTTATCAATCCTGTTGGGCCTGTCTCACCCGCAGACAGCGCCGGCGACGGAGATGATATGGAAGCAGGTCTGGCCCTGCGAGGCGAACGGACGCAGGATGTTCAATCGTCAGCCCTCCACCGGACCGGGTGCGTACACCCACTTCCGGTGGGCGGGAATGGGCACCTGGAAACGATACAAGGTACGCAAGGGTGTGCCGATTATTATCCGGGCGAATGGAGATTCTTGCCGCGGCTGCTGCCTGGGTGACATCGCGTTTCGCCTGAGCGAGTTCGTCAACGGTAAGAAAGCGGAAAGATTTGTCTTCAGAGGCCCGAAGTGGCGAGGGGAAAAACCGCCGGGTGAACCCGGATACAGACTCGTCTATTATGTCCCCCGGTCGGAAAAGTTTGAAATCGCCTGCACGGGAAGCGGCTTCTACGTTACGGTTTACCAACTTGCGGAAATACAAAGGAAAGACATTCCTTTGACGGATAAAGACCGCGCAAAGGTCGCCGAACTGATAAAGAAGATGGACGACGATTCGTGGCAAATCCGCGAACAGGCGCATCACGAACTCGAGCAGATGGGCAAGAAGATACTACCGCTCCTTCGGCCTGTTCTTGAGAAAGACAAGGACAAATATTCCTTCGAAGTCCGGCTTCGTATTGAGACGCTTATAAAGATGCTGGACCCGCCGAAAACGAATATCATCAGCGACCGTGATATGAAAAAGCAGGCAGCCGACCTGGTCGAAAAACTTTCGGCCCACATTGCGGCTAATAACTATCCCTACAATTCGGAACAGGCAAAGAGCCTTGCATCCATCGGACCTTATGCGGTCAAGCCGCTCAAAAAGCACTGCCTCAACAAGAGCAGGCATATCAGGATAGCAGCCGTTTGCGCCTTGGGAAAACTTGGGGACGCCGACTCGGTCA
>DAOVFI010000385.1 GCA_030673005.1 Planctomycetales bacterium | reverse complement strand
CCCGACCTTGAATGCGGCGGGTATTTCACATGCCTTGACCGTCGCGGGGATGTCTATGACACCGACAAGTTCATGTGGCTCCAAGGGCGGGAAGTCTGGGTGCTGGCGAAGATGTATCGCTGCGCGGACCGGGATGAGAACCTGCTGGACTTGGCGCGCCTGGGGGCCGAGTTCATCCGCGACCACGGCTTCGACGAAAACGGACGCGTCTATTTCGCACTCGACCGGACCGGCAAGGCCTACGCAAACACCTGCATCTTCAGCGACTGCTTCTGCGCGATGGGCCTAGCCGAATACGCAGCCGCCGCCGGGGCGGACTGGGCGCGAGATCTGGCATTAAAAATCTATCGCGGCGTCCAGGACTGGCTGGACGACAGGAAAGACCCATATTCCAGATTCGTTCCCGGCGTCAGGCCGATGGTGTCGCTGGCCTACGATATGATAAACGTGAACATGTCGCAGGAACTGGCCTCGGCCATCGGCGGCGAGATGGGCGAAGAATCTTTCTTTCGCCGCTGCGGGCTTGCATCGGCCAGGCGAATCCTCGATCTGCACGTGGATCGCAAGAGCGGCCTGATCTTCGATAACGTCGCTCCGGACGGTTCACATCCGGACACCTTTGCCGGGCGCGTAATCCTGCCCGGCCACGCCCTGGAATGTCTTTGGTTCCTCATCTCCGCCGGTTCCGCCTGGGGCGCCGATGACATTGTCGCCGCCGCCATCGAAGCAATTCCCGACATACTCGAATTCGGCTGGGACAGTCAATACGGCGGGTTCTTCTACTATCTTGACGCGCTCGGCAAGCCGCCGGAGCAGTTGATGTGGGACCGGAAACTCTGGTGGGTCCACGGCGAAGCGCTTGTGGCGACGCTGCTTGCCTACAAGCACACCGGCCGGGACGAGTTCGCCGAATGGTTCGAGAAGATACACGAATACACCTGGGAACGCTTCAGCGACGGCGAGTTCGGCGAATGGTTCGGCTATCTCGACCGCGGCGGCGAAGTGTTCCTGGACCTCAAGGGCGGGAAGTGGAAGGGATGCTTCCACGTGCCGCGAACGCTGTGGGTGTGTCGGCAAATTCTGGAAGACTTGTAGGCCGGGACGGAGTTCGTAGGCCGGGACGGAGCGCAGCGCAGTCCCGGCAATCGACGAAAGGTATGACTTCGCTGCGCCCCGGCCTACGATGAAAGGGATAAAATGACGGCCAAGAAGGCAAAGGTCGCGCCGAAAGCGCGTGGCGTCCCTGATGTAATCCGGCAGCAGGTTCCCGGCAAGACGAGGGGCTTTGCCGGCCCGCGGTGGCTGGTGCTGACCGGTCGGGACGAATCGCCGGCGCAGTACGCCGCAGCCGAGGCCGGCGCACTGATCCAGCAGCACGTCCCGTATGTCTTGCAGACTATCGTCGGCGATTGCGATCGCGGCAGGCTCAGGCGGCACAACATCCTGGCCGTCGGTACGCCGGAATCCAACAGCCTGATCGCATCGCTGGTCGCCGACGGCAAGGTCCGCGTCCCGAAGAAGCCGCAGTCATACGCCGTCGCCGTCCTGCCCAGCCCGTATAATCCCGCCCGGCAGGTGCTTGTGCTGGCGGGGTCCGACAGCCCCGGCGTCCTGTACGCCGTCCGCGACTGGGAACATTACTGTTACGACCCGTATGTCGGAAGCCTGACCCCGTCGCGTTATCCCCTGCCGTACGCACCGCTGCCTCCGCGACCGGCCATGCCGCTGACGGTCCCGTTCCACCAGCCTGTGCCCGCCTGGAACCTCACCGGCTCGCCAAAAATCCTCGAACGCGGTATCTGGACCTGGGGGCACGTCGTCTATAACTACCGGCGATTCCTGAAGAACATGAGCCGCTGGAAAATGAACATCCTGATTGTCTGGAACGATTACTGCCCCGTCAACGCCCGCGAGGTAACCGACTACGCCCACTCGCTGGGCATCAAGTTAATCTGGGGTTTCACGTGGGGCTGGGGCAGGGAACTTGACCCGTCCGACCCGGCCCAACTGGCCTGGTGGCGCGATCGCGTCATCGACACCTATGAGCAGCAATACGCCCCGACCGGCGGCGACGGCATCTACTTCGAGACATTCACCGAAACCAGCAGCCGGAAGATCGGGCGAAAGACAATCGCCGAACTGGCGGCCAACTGGGTCAACCACATCGGCGGCGCGCTGCTCGATCGACACCCGGACCTGTGGGTTCAATGGGGCCTGCACGCATCGAGCATCCGCGCCGACATCAATCACATCAAGACAGTCGATCCGCGGATTAACATCACCTGGGCGGACGTAGGCTCCTTCCCCTATGACTACGAAGTCGCCGGCCTGGATAAACTCGACGACGCACTGGCTTACACCCGGCGACTGGCGGGGCTGCGGAGTCCCAATGAAGACCTCGGACTGACCTTCAAGGGGATGATCCAACTGGACTGGGACACGTTCGAGCGGCAACTCGGCCCGTTCGTGATGGGCCGGTCCGACCGCGATTTCATCCGCCGGCGGGCCGATCTGGTCGAACCGCGGTGGAAGCAGGCCGAGATCGGCTGGCGGAAGCACCTCCCGGCCGTCCTCCGTACAATCAAGACCGCCATCGCCGCACGACCGAAAAGGCTTACCATCACCGGCCTGGTCGAGGACGGGATGTGGGAGGAGCGGATGCCACTGCCGCCGTGCCTGCTCGCCGAAGCGCTCTGGAATCCCAACGACCGGCCCGAATCAATCATCGCCAGGGTCTCCGCCACCCGCGACGCATACTGCCTGACCTGAACGACTGTAGGCCGCGACGGAACTGTAGGCCGGGACGGAGCGAAGCGGAGTCCCGGCAACTCGGCAAAACGGGTTTGATTTCTTGGCAAAACGG
>DAOVFI010000552.1 GCA_030673005.1 Planctomycetales bacterium | reverse complement strand
CGGAAACCTGCCGGGGCGATCGGCTCAGAAGGTTGAGGCAATTTTTCGCCGTTTGGCCAAGGCCGAGGCGAGGGTCCATGGGATAGACGCCGGGCAGGTGCATTTTCACGAAGTCGGGGCAATCGACAGCATCGTGGACATAGCCGCCGCCGCCGTCGGGATCGAACTTCTAGGTATCGAGCGGGTCATCTGCTCGCCTATCCCGACGGGCACGGGAACGGTCGAGACGCAGCACGGAACGCTGCCGGTCCCTGCGCCGGCGACTGTCGAATTGCTAAAAGGCGCCGCCACCGCCGAGCAGTCCGGACCGGGGCGAACCGGCGAATTGACCACGCCGACAGGCGCTGCCGTCCTGACCACGCTTGCCGAGTCGTTCGGACCGGTCCCGGCGATGGAACTGTCAGCCGTCGGTTACGGCGCCGGCTCGCGTCAAGACAACGGTCCGGGGAACCCGCCGAACCTGCTGCGGGTCTTCATCGGTTCGGCTGAAGAAGGCTCCGCCGACAGCGTCGTAGAACTATCGACCAACCTGGACGATTGCACCGGCGAGATTATCGGCGCGACAATCGAAAAACTCCTCCAGGCCGGTTGCTTCGACGCCTGGGCAGCGCCGATCTATATGAAAAAATCCCGCCCGGCCTGGATGCTGTCGGCCTTGTGCCGTCCCGGCGACGCCGGACGGGTTGAAGAAATCATCTTCGCCGAGACGACCACACTCGGCATCCGCCGGCGGACGTGCACCCGCAGCAAACTCGCTCGCAGGCACGTAACGGTCGAAACGCACTACGGGCCGATACGCGTGAAGGTCGGAGAAAAACGCGAAGGTGCGGCCGGGGAATTGACGGCCTCACCGGAATTCGCCGATTGCCTGAAGGCCGCCGAAGCACATGGCGCGCCCGTAAAAGAAGTCATCGCCGCCGCCGTTGAAGAGTACCGGAAGAAACAGACACCAGGGACTGGGTTGCTTTAACGGTGGGTGGCACGGTCAAGCCGGAGCGCAGCGCAGGCTTGGCCGTGAGGACACCCGCCCCCACGGCCAAGCAAGGTCGAGGCTAAAAAGCCTCAACCTTGCTTGACCGTGCCACCCATCCGATTTTTTTATAATTCGTGTAATTCCCGCCTTCGCTAAGGCTACGGCGTGGCAAGCGTGTAATTCGTGGACACATTCAGATAATGACCATTTTGACGATAATTCTGATTGTTCTGACCGGCGGCGTGATTGCGGTATGGACCTCGCGCCACTGGATGATAAACCACCAGCGAAAAAACGGCTTCGTACTGACGGAGAATTACCAACCTCCCGATTCCGACGACGGCGAACCGCCGCGAATCTGCGTTGTCGTCGCGGCCAAGGACGAGCAGGACAATATCGAACAGTGCGTCCGCTCTATGCTCGATCAGGACTATCCGAATTTCAGGATGATCGTCGCCAACGACCGCAGCACCGACGCGACGGCCGAGATTGTCGAGCGTATCACCGCTGAAGACGACCGCCTCAGCCTGGTGAACATCGAACACCTGCCCGACGGCTGGTGCGGAAAGAACAACGCCATGCAGACCGCAATCGCCGACGCCGACGGCGACTGGCTCTGTATGATCGACGCCGACTGCCGGCAGACTTCCAGACGCACGCTCTCGGTGGCTCTGGAATACGCAAAGCAAACCGATGCTGACCTGCTCAGCATCCTGCCGAACCTCCAGATGCAGACGTTCTGGGAGAACGTCGCCCAGCCGGTGTGCAGCGGGATAATGATGATCTGG
>DAOVFI010000678.1 GCA_030673005.1 Planctomycetales bacterium | reverse complement strand
TCCATGCAAACGACCGGAAACGCCGCATCATACGGTTGGGCATAGGTTTCCAGCACATCCTCCATGCATGCGGCATACTCGGCGTCGGCGTCCGGCGGAATGATCCAATATTGAATTTTCCGGTTTGTCATGCCGTTTTTTTTAGTGTTCTGCGAACCGTTTCATGGCTGATCGAGTCTGCGATTTCCAGTTTGACGATCTGGTCGGCCATCAATCGCAGTGTCCAATTGGCAAATCCGGCGGGCGGCTTGCCCAGTCGCAACGCGATGACTTCCGCTTCTTGTTTCCCGTCGAGGATTTTGGCCCTCGGCGGCGTTTCACGTTTTTTCCGGTTCAACACGGCGTCGAGCCCTTCGGTGACGAGTCGCCGTCGAACATTTTCGATGGTTCGTGTCCGACAGGATAACGCCTCGGCGATTTTGGCGTCGGACCAGTTCGGCCCGTCGACATCCGCTTTAAGCAGGATATTTGCCCGCCGCACTTTTTGGGATGTTCCTTTCAGTTTTTTAACGATATCCCGCAGCAAACCCCGTTCTTCCTCCGAAAGCCGAACAATGTACTTTTTGACCATGTGTAATCCTCCATGATAATTAAGGCCATAGAGAATTATCGGAAATATCCACCCGAATCTTTAAGCATTACAAAGCACTAGTGCAAATCGCTGAAATGTTACGTAATTTTCAATTTTCAATTTTCAATTTGCAATTTGCAATAAACCATCATGGCCGTTGATTCCGACATTCCGATCTCCAACCGTTTCTTGCTTGCCACCGGGCCGTTGCAAAAGGCGGCCGACCTGATCGCCGATCTGGGCGAGTTGGTAATCGATTGGATAATCGCGTTGGGCAACTTCTCGATATTTGTAGGAAGAACCACTCGCTGGCTCTTCACCCGACTGCCTAGCAAGGGGACCATACTGCCGAACTTCTACCAGATCGGCGTGTTGAGTCTGCCGGTGGTCGCACTGACCGGCACGTTCATCGGCATGGTGTTGGTCGTGCAGAGCTACGTACAATTCCGGATGCTCAATATAGAGACACGGCTCGGCGCGGTGATAAACATGTCGCTGGTCCGCGAGCTTGGGCCGGTGCTGGCCGCCACGATGCTCGCCGGTCGGGTCGGCAGCTCCATGGCCGCCGAGTTGGGTACCATGCGGGTAACCGAGCAGATCGATGCACTGAGCAGCATGGGCGCCAATCCGATCCACTACCTGGTCGTACCGCGGTTCCTCGGCTGTTTGCTGTTGATCCCGGCGCTTACGATCATGGCCGATTT
>DAOVFI010000145.1 GCA_030673005.1 Planctomycetales bacterium | reverse complement strand
TCCCTTTTTTTAGAGGTAATTATGCAACCGAAAAATCTTGGCTGGAAATTTGCCTTCGTTGGCCTGCTGGTGGTTATGAGCGTTTACTCCATCTGGGCTAAGGAACTGCGCCGTGGCATAGATCTTAAGGGCGGTCACATCCTGACCTTTGAGATTCGCACCACCGGCAAAAGCGTCCCCGGTCTGGTCCAGAGAGTAATTACCCGCCTGAAGGAGCGGATCGACCCGTCCGGTCTGTCCTCGCTGGAGTGGCGCCCGGTCAGGGGCGGCAACCGCTTCGAGGTTCGCATGCCGCTGGGTACTGAAGAGGCCCGCAGGGCAAAGCAGACCTATCTGGAAGCGCTGAAGGTCCTTTCCGACAGCAACATCCGTCGCAGCCAGATCAGGCGGGTGGTTTCTCTGTCCGGCGACGCCCGCGCCGAAGCGATAGCCAATATCAGCGCCGGCGATGAGAAACGCTCCGAAGCCCTGAAGAAAGTTGCCGGCGCCCACGACGCCAGGATTAAGGCCGACAAGGCCCTGGAGGCGTTGAAGAGCGGCGGTCAGGATACGGCCGAAGCGCGCAAAAAGGCCCGCGCAGAGAGGGATGACGCCGACGCCGACTACGGCGTCGTCGTAGGCAAAATCTTCGCCCTCAACATCAACATCGAACGACTCGGGCAGATACTCGATCTGTACGTCTCCTCGAAGGAAGCCAACATCCTCTCGCCGAAGGAGCAGGCCCAACGGAAAAAGAAGTTCGACGAACAGCTGAAGCAGTTGCGCGAGCATCATCAAGCCCGGCGCACGAAGATCGACGCGGTAGTGTCGGCATACAAGGAATGGACCGAGCGGCGCTCCGGGCTGGACGATCCCGCCGACCTGAAGCGACTCGTCGCCCGCGCCGGCGTGCTGGAGTTTCGAATCGCACCGACGCTTCCGATAGCGCCCGGCGGAACCAAGAGGGAAACCGAACTGTCTGAAGCGGAGCTCGAAAAGCACCTGAATCAACTGGCCGAAGAAGGACCCCTGCCCGGGCGGAACAGGGGCGATGATTTCCAGTGGTTCTCCGTTCGCAGCAGGGAAGAGAAATTCTCGACGGAAATGATCGTCAGCGAGTACGCGGGTAAAAAATACGTTCTGCTGAACAACCGGGACGGCTGGACGATGCTGCACGACGTCCGTAAAAAGTCGTGGTCGCTGTCGGCCCACCGGACGCGCGATAACTTCGGACGACCGGCTGTGGGCTTTACGCTCGATCCGCGAGGGGCCAAACTCATGGGCATGATGACCGGCGCGCACAAAGGTCATTTCATGTCCATCCTCCTGGACAACGAGGTGTACTCGTCTCCGGTTATCGAAGCGATAATCTACGACAGCGGAATTATCACCGGCAGATTTACTCCCGACGAGGTAATCGAACTGGTTCGCATCCTTGAGGCCGGCGCCCTCGAGGGTCAGGTCAATCCGAACCCCGTCAGCGAAAAGACAATCGACGCAGCGCTCGGGAAGGACAATCTCCAGGCCGGTCTGCGAGCCGCGCTATGGGGGCTTATCGGCGTTGCGGCGTTTATGACGTTCTACTACCTCGGCGCCGGCGTGATCGCCAACGTGGCGCTGGTGCTGAACCTCCTGCTGCTGCTGGGGGCGATGAGTTACAGCGAGGCGGTATTTACAATGCCGGGCATCGCCGGGATCGTCCTGACTATCGGTATCGCCGTCGATGCCAACGTGCTTATCTTCGAGCGCCTGCGGGAAGAGCAGAAAAAGACCCAGTCCATGCGCATTGCGTTCCGCAACGCCTACTCCAGCGCCGCCAGGGCCATCCTGGACGGAAACATAACCACGCTGCTGACATGCCTGATCCTCGGATACGTCAGTTCCGAAGCGATCCGCGGCTTCGCCATTACGCTGGGCCTGGGCGTATTGTTCAGCCTCTTTACGTCCCTGCTGGTAACACGCTGGATATTCCAGTTGCTGCTGGAGATCGGAGTGATAAAGAGCGGCATTCGCATGATGGCGTTCATCGGCACCCCGAAGATTAACTGGCTCGGTAAGCGGAAAATATTCTGGGTAGTCTCGATCCTGCTGGTGGCCGTCGGGATCGGCTCGCTGTCCTCGCAGGGAAAAGACATCCTGGGCATCCAGTTCAGCAGCGGTACGCAGGCGACGTTCACCTTCAAGACCGGCGTGATGATTCCTGGCCCGGACGGCCAGAACGTCATGCCGCAGCGGCAGCATATTCAGGCCGCATTGAAGGACGAGGCCCGCCGGCTTGCCGAACAGGCCGATAACGACGAAAAAGGCAAGAACCTGACCAAACTGGCGCAGACCGTCAAGGTAGAAACACTGCTGAACCCCGACAAGGCGACCGAACTGATCGAAAAATTCGACGCCGACGGAAACGGGCTGATCGACCTTGCCGAATGGACGACGGGCAAAGGCAAGAAGGAATTCTTCAACGCTCTCAACGCCGACAGAAACGAAAAACTCACCCGTGACGAACTCGACGCCGACCTGCCCGAACGGTCGTATCAGGTCTCTACGACTGTCGCCGACGTGGACCTGTTGCGCGAAGTGGTCGAGAGCACATTCGCCGCCGTACTGGAGATCCGCAGCAGCGTTAAAGCCGAAATTCAGAAATCCGGTCCTGTTCCGGGCCTGAACATCGGACTGAAAGACGGTAACCCGGGCGTCACGCACATATCGAAGAACCTGGCCGAGAAGGTCAGTCCTGAAATGCGGACAAGGTTCATTGACTACATCGGCGGGGCGATGTTCGTCGTACGGAAGACCACTCCGGCCCTGACCGAATCCGACCTCGCCGGGCGGATTCAGACGATGCGGATGCAGTCGGACTTTGCGAATTACCAGTTCAACAGCACTGAGATAGTCGGCCTGGTTGCCGATCCGGATGGTGCGGGTTTTTCGACCCTGGCCGTGCTCGCACTCAACCCGAACGTCGATTACGTCGGTCGTCCCGACGAGTGGAAGAAATTCGCAGCCGGCGAACTGGACCTGCTGGAAAAGGCCCTGGCGCGCAAACCGACGCTTGGCGGGGGAGTCCTTGAGTTTGATCCGGCCATTGCCGGCGAGGCGGCGGGACGCGCGGGACTGGCGTTCTTCCTGAGCTGGCTGGCGATTATCGTGTACCTCTGGCTGCGGTTCGGCTCGGTCCGGTGGGGACTGGCGGCGGTGATGTGCCTGATCCACGACGTGATTATCGCCGTGGGGCTGGTGGCGCTGGCCGGCTTCGTGCACGAGAACGTGGTGGGCCAATTCCTGCTGGTCCAGCCGTTCAAGATAGACATGGTCGTCGTCGCGGCGTTCCTGACGATCATCGGATATTCCGTCAACGACACCATCGTCGTCTTCGACCGCATCCGGGAGAACCGCGGCAAACTTACGTCCGTGGACGAACCGATTATCAACCGGTCCATAAACCAGACCATCAGCCGGACGCTGCTGACGACGACGACCACGCTGATTGCCGTGGTTGTAATGTACGTCTGGGGCGGTGCGGGCATCCATGCCTTCACCTACGCATTGCTGGTGGGCATCATCGTCGGAACATATTCCTCGATAGCCATCGCCAGCCCGCTGCTGCTTGGCATAAAAAAAGCCCTCGCCCGAAGAGCGGCGGCATCGACCCATACGGCGAAATGAAATTGAAATAAACCTTGATAATTTTGGGATGTGGCATGTAGAGTACAGTCTCGCTTATGCTCATCGTAACCGTTCGTAGGATCGTCGCCAGCGTGCTCGGTGGAGGTTTCCTTCGGCGGAAGAAAACTGGCTGCTGATGAAAAGGAGGTACACCATGGCTCGTAATCTATCCTATGTTGTAATCTTTGCCCTCGCGCTCGGTCTGCTGTTCTCGGCTTCACCGGTCGAGGCTGATGAGCAGTTCCTCGAAGCGTGTCTGGACAAGTACTCCGACGGTGAAGGGGGTTTCATGTATGGCGTATGCTTCGAGGCCAATAAAATTGGCGCTACCACCGGTCAGATAAGCATCGACACAGACTCCTACGCGCTGGCTTACCATAGCGACATCGGAGGTTGGGAGCCTGTCGATGCTTACTACGATGATTACGAGGACTTGACCTTTGCCGAATTGACCACTGCGCTGTCCAAGTCCTGGACGATCACGTGGGACGCTGGGCTGGGCACACAGACCACGTGCGCCATGGATTTCGGCACCGTGGCCGAGGACGACTGGCTTGACGTACCAGCGATCACCTATCCCACGCCCGCCGTCTCGCCTACACCCACGAATATTACTGTCACCTGGTCCTGGAGCGGCAATCCGAATGACCCTGACCTCGACAACATCGGGGGCTGTGTGGAGCATAACAATCTGGACTTGGAATACTACTGGACCGATTTGCCCAATGACGCCAAATCTTGGACGCCGCCCGAACTTGCCGTTGGCGATTGGGGAGCCGGCGTCTGGTACATCAGGGACATTAAGGACGTTGACGATGGCCTGACGATCGGCGGAGATTCCTGGCTGCTGGAAAGCGGCGCCTGGCTCATCATGGGCAGCTGTGATGGTTCCCAATTTACCGTCGTCCCTGTCCCTGAGCCGGGGTGTCTGGTATTCCTGGCGGTCGGGGCCGCAGGTCTGATCCGCCGACGGCGCAAGTGAGTCTTTTTCACAGTAACGATGAGGGCGGTCCGCGAAATCGGGCCGTCTGTTTTCTTTTGCGCTCTGGCCGGGCGGACTGCTCCATGTTAGATTATCGCGGGGAATATGAAACGTGGAGCGTAGCGTGGACGATCCTGAAATTTGTCGGCGGATGTATCTTCGGCTTCACCTGGCCGATGGGGTTGGTGCGATTACCATACGCCGGCTGATCGAGCATTTCGGTAATATCGAGGCCGCTGTAAATGCTTCGGCAGGTCAGTTGCGCCGAGTTGAGGGAATCGGGGAAAAGACAGCCGCCGCTATCGCCGATGTTGATGAATCTGTTGTTGACGAAGAACTCGCCCTGACGGCTGAAAACGGCACGGCGGTGCTTTGTGTCGAGGATTCGTCCTATCCGGCGGCATTGAAGAAGATTTACGATCCTCCGCCGGTGCTTTACGTCCGCGGCGAAATCACCGAGGTCGATGCTGTGGCCCTGGCGGTTGTCGGCTCGCGCCGTTGCAGCCATTACGGTCTGGAGCAGGCGGACCGCTTCGGCGGGCTGCTGGGCAGGGCGGGTTTTACAGTAGTCTCCGGCGGCGCACGCGGCATTGACACTGCCGCTCATCGAGGGGCGCTGGCGGCCGGCGGAAGGACAATCGCCGTGATGGGATGCGGGCTGAGCGAAATGTACCCGCGCGAAAACAAAAAACTCTTCGAGCAGATAATCGCCGACGGACGCGGCGCGATTATCAGCGAACTGCCGATGCGGATCGGCATCAAGGGTCAGAACTTCCCCAAGCGCAACCGTATCATTTCGGGCCTGTCGCTGGGCGTTCTGGTCGTCGAGGCCGCCAGGCGCAGCGGCTCGCTCATAACCGCCCGGTTGGCCCTCGAACAGTCCAAGGAGATCTTCGCCCTGCCCGGCAGGGTCGATTCGCCCTTCAGCGCCGGGACAAACAGCCTCATCGCCGCCAATTCGGCTGCGCTGGTGCAGAACATCGAGGATATTCTTGACGGGCTTGATCGTGTCGGCGAGGTTCTCAAGGACGAAGGCGCCGCCGAACCGGTCGCCCGCCATGTCGAATTGACAGGGACAGAAACGGCCCTGATGGAGCACCTCCTGGCAGCGGAACTGTCGCTGGACGAACTGATCCGCCGGTCGGGGTTGCCATCATCCGAGGCGACCGCCGCGATGACGATGCTGGCGATAAAAGGGGTGGTCGCCCAGAAGCCAGGAGGTCTTTTCACTGCGCGATCATCCGGAGCCTGATCACTTAAGTGGCAAGGCCTCATATAGAAGCAGCGACTTTTGTGATGGCTTTTTCCAGCACATCGGCGGCCTGATCCGCCTGTTCGGCCGTCAGCACCAGCGGCAGCTGGAGGCGGACGACGTTGCCCAGCGAGCCGCCCACACCCACGAGCACGCCGGACTCGCGGCATAATGCGCGGACCTTTTTCGCTTCCTCGGCGGCGGGGGTCTTCTCGGCGTCCTTGATGAGTTCCACGCCGATCATCAGCCCCTTGCCTCGGACGTCTCCGACCAGTGAGCAATTCTCCTGAAACTTTATCAGTCGCGCAAAAATTTGCTCACCGCGCCGGGCGGCGTTTTCGGAGAGTTTCTCGTCAAGCAGGACGTCGATGTTTGCCATTGCCGCGGCGCAACTGACGGGGTTGCCCCCGAAGGTCGAGAGGTGGTCTCCCGGCGTGAAGGCTTCGGCGATGTCGCCGCGGGCGATGAACGCGCTGACGGGGAAGCCGTCGGC
>DAOVFI010000080.1 GCA_030673005.1 Planctomycetales bacterium | reverse complement strand
CAATCTTTTCCACGCCGATCTCGTCACTGGCCTTGACCATAAGTGGGATCTCTGTCCCCGGTTCCACCTTTGTTTTGCCCTTGGGTTGGATCAGGCTAACCACGGGCGCAATCCTGTCATTGATCTTCAGGGTGACGCTGCGGGAGCCAGCGTTGCCGCGGGTATCCACGGCCCTTCCTGTCAGGGTGAGCGTCTGGGTGGGTGAAGCATTGGCGGGCATTTTGAAAACAAAGCGCTCCTCCGGTTTGGGGCTTGGCGGGTCTATGTTCCTCAGCTCGCTAAAAGTCAATGCCCCTGTGCCGCTCAGACTGACCTCGACGACGCCGGTCGGGTCGTCAGCTTGAACGCTAATGCGAATATCGTCACCCGGGTCTAATGAGGAGTTATTTTCCACACCTACCAGGGCAACAGATGGCGGGAGCTTCCCAAGTACGGCCAGGGTTATCGTATCTGAAACCGCCACTTGCCCTCCGGTGTCTCCTGCCACTGCCCGAACGACGATGTCAGAACCGATTTCATAGTCCATCGGGATCTTGAAACTGAAGGTAAGCTGAGCTGCCGTGGCTGGAGAAATTTCCTTTCTACCGCTGGCTACCTTGCCTTCATTGACGGTGTAACCGAGCTCGGCCACACCAACATCGTCTGTCGCTTCCACCTTTAGGGCGACGAGTTGCCCTGCGCTGACCTGTCCCGCCACGGGAGATGTGATCCTGACGGCCGGAGGGCTGTTGGGCGCTATCTCCAGCGGCAACAGGGATGGCTGACTCCGGTTTCCGGCCTGATCAACGCCGATGGCACTTATGATCATCTCTCGGCCGAGAGACGGATCCAGGTGGATCCGGGACCCGAAGGGCGCCTCGCGGGCCGTCTGAACCAGCTTTCGGTTTAAGTAGTACTCCACAAAGTCCAGATCGCTGTCGTCTTCGAATTCTACGACAATTGGAACGGATTTCCCCTCGACGGCAGTAATGCCCGGTGCCATTGCCAGGTTTCGAATCACAGGCGGTACGGTGTCCAGGGTTGCAAACCGAAAATGCAGGGTTTCCGCTTTCATGGCATTTCCGGCCACGTCCGTCACCGGACCCTCAATCTTTACTTCGTATTGTGCGTTGGGTCGCAAGGGTGTTGACGGCGTAAAAACGATAACGCGGCCGCCCATGATCGGCTTGCTGTTCAGCCGTCCTTCCTCCCTTTTATCGTCCATGTTAAGTGTAAAGGCGCGAATCGATTTCGGATCCACGGGTTCTGAAAACTCGACCCGGAACACGCTGCGCAACGGCACGTCCGACGCCTTGTCTGCAGGATGAACGCTGACCACTCTCGGTTTTGTGACATCGCCTGTCGTATAGGTAAAGATCAGATCCGACGCGAGTCCCAGTCCGGCCAGATCCCGCACTCCTGGTTCAAGCACCTGCCCTTCAAAACCCACTCGGTGCCCTTTGGCGGTGACGCGGACCTGGGTGAGATCGGGCAACGGGGCTGCGGGATAAAAGGTCGCAACCGGTTTGTCGGGCGAGACCTCGTAGCGGCCCGCAACGCCTTTTCCGGCAACCGTGACTCGAAAGGTCCTGGCGTTCACAGAAGCAGGATCGATGGGTTCACTAAAGGTCAGAACGATGGGTTCCGAGCCGGGTATGCCGACACTATCTTCTTTGGGTTGAACGGATACGACTAATGGCGCTTCGCCGTCTAAAACGATGGCCGACATATCGATCACTTGGCCGTTCTCCTCGACTTTCACTTCACGATTGGCAATGGCATTTGTTGAGGGCTCTGTAATAGAAAGGGCATACGTACCCAGTGGCACTGCATCGAACCGGAAACGTCCTTCTTCGCCAGTCAACCGTCCGAGCCGCAGACGCTGCCAGCGGAGCACCACGATGGCGCCATGGGCTGCGGTTTTCTCGTCCGGATGCAGCACCCGGCCGGCGATCTCTCCCGCAGGCTGCAGACGAATGCCCTGCGGCTTTGCGTCATCATCGGTGTCACGAAAGATCAATTTCTCTGTGTGCCGAGTGAGCACGCCATCGGCCGCAGCCCGTAATTCCGGTTCACCCACCGTGGATATCACGCTCAGGGAGAAATCACCCACCGGTACGTTTTCAAAAAGAAAGGTACCGTTCGCTTCCGTGAAACGCGACACTTCCCCGCGGCTGAAGGGACTTCGGCTGCGCAGGGTGACACGGGCAACGCCCACCGGTTTTTCGCCCAAAGAGTCAAGGACAACGCCCGACACCGTACCCGTACCTGCGAACGCCATCGGCACAAACGCCTGTTCGCCCTCGAATTTCAGTGCGGTCTGACGGGTCACGCCGTCATCGCCTTTGACCGGTCTCACCGTGAGTTTGTATTCGCCCAACGGTAAAAATTCGCTGGATTTATATTCACCGCGGTCATCGGTTTGCACCGTCTGCCTCGTCCTTGACCCGCAAATGGCAACGCTGGCGTTTGCAACGACCGGTGGGTCAGCGATGGCTCGCCCCTCAGCGTCAACAGGCTCGCCCGCGTCATTCAAGATTACGCCGGCCGCGTAGACCTTACCGGTTATCCGACCGCTGGCCTCAAGCCGGACATCGGTGGTATTGCGATCGCCATCGTTTCGCATCTCACCGCTGGATTCGCCCGTTAGGACACTGTGTGTGTCCTTCACCTTGACCGTGTAGGGGCCCAGAGGGACGCCCGGGAGCGAGTAGATGCCCTGGGCGTCCGAGCGGCTGATAAGCTTGTCTGTGAATCGGCCGGTGGGATAGAGAATGAGATCCAGCGCCGAGAGCCTGCGGCTGCCGTCATTGCTGAGCACCGTGCCGGTAACGGTCCCCAGCCCCACTAAGGTCACCGGTACCTCGAGGACCTGGCCGTCCTTTGCGAGTGTGCCGGTGGCGTTTCCCCGCCGGGCGGTGTAGGGTTCGAACGCTTCGATGGACAGAAGCCCGCCCGGTATGTCCTCGGCGCGATAGCGACCGGCGTCATCGGAAGTCGTAAGGATGCTGATCCCCTGGCTTTTGACGGTCAACTGCACCGGATTCGTCTGGGCCTTGCCGTCGGCCTTGTAAACAATCCCCTCCACGGTACCGAAAAAACTGGCTGGCACCACCTGCCCGGCTACCGTAGTAACTGCGCCCAGCGTGATTGTTACCGGAATCCGAAGCTGCGGATCGGGATTCACCGGTACAACGCCTTCCGCTTGACCCCTGCCCGGCGAGTCCGGATCCCTGGCGCTGACCGAGAATTTTCCTTCAACCACTGGAAAAAGCTCGATGGCACCGTTTTCATCGGCGTTGAGTCGCTGCGCGGCCAGTTCCTCGTCTGTGTCCAGGGTTGAAGCCGTCTTCAAGCTCACCCGCGCAAAGGGGACCGGGGTCTTCCCGTCGCTCTGGACCACATTCACGTGAACACCGGCGACATCGTGCAACCGGAGATCGACATTCAAGGTTTCGCCCGCTGGCGCCACACCGTTGGCCCTCCCGTAAAGGCGGACATTGAGAAGCCGATTTCCTTCGGCATCTGCAAAGCGCTGGGTTTCGACCTGGTCAATGGCATGGGCGCGGATCTCCCCTTTAGGGACACCCGTGTCGGCGGTTAAGATAAATCGTCCACGCAGGACCAGCGGAAAGTGAAAATGCCCGTTATTGTCGGTTACAACACCATACTCGGGCAACACCGGTTGACTCACGCCCCCTCCGGCGGTCATCACACTGCCCGAATTGTCCACCGATCGAATCTTTACGGAGACGTCGGCCCCGACAGGAGTCGTTCCGTCGGGCAGATACACCGTACCGCCGACAGATGCGGTTGCTGGTTCGAGTACGACGTCACCGACATCAATACTGCGCTGCAACGGATCGGTAGTTTTGGGGATTTCACCCGTTACTTCTGCCGGTGCGAGAAAGGGACCGAAAGCCGCCACTCTGAACGGTCCGGCAACGGCGCCGGTTACGCGGAACCGTCCGGTGACTTTACCGTCCGGGCCAAGGGTATCGCTTGAAACCAGTTTCGATTCATCCACCAGCATAAAGAAATCCGCCGAAGGATCGGACAGTCCCGCCCCTTGCAGGGCCTTTTCGATCAGCTCAGCCTGGGCTTCGCCCACCTGTTCCTGGACTTTGCGGATGACTTCCATAAAGATTTTTGGGCCCCCTGCGGCATCGCTTTGAGTAAAAATACGCCAGACCTTGCGGGTAACGATGACATCCGAGACCGAAGGTGTTCCGTTGCTCTGAACGACCCTCCCTTCAATCTCGCCCAGCCCGCGGAAAGTGATGTCCGCGTCGCGCATGTCGCCCGCAAAACGAATCGAGGTATAGACCATCCCACCATCGCCATGGTCGGCCGCAACCGCTCGAACGGAATACTCGCCCAGCGGGTAGTCCTCAAAAAGGAATTGACCCTCTGGATCGGTAAACGTATCGGCGAGGACGCCCTTATTGGGCTCAAGCCACACTTGTACTTTCTGGCCGCCAACAGTCGTGACCCCGTCGGAGAGGTGGACCGTACCGCCCACGCTTCCGGTCGGCTCCAAAGTGATGAGGACCTCTTGCACATCATCTGGACCCAGGGTTTCTACCTCAACCCGGCCAAGGGCAGGAGATGTTTTCGACTGCGCATAAAATGTGTATTTCCCAAGCGGAAGACCGGTCACCTCGAAAAACCCGTTTTCATCCGTCTCCGTGAGCGTGGGGCCGCCAGCCAGTGTGGCTCCCGGAACCAATTGCCCGAATGCATCCCGAACCACGCCGCGGACCGTCCCGCCAGTGCCGGGAAACACGATATTCACGGTTTTGTTTTCGCCTTCGCCGAGAACGGACTTGGCATCGGCCTGCTCGTAGGTTGCCTGCCGCACCGCCCGCACCTCGATATCACCGATCGGCACCTGATCAAACCGAAAAGCCCCCTCTTTGTCCGTAAAGGTGAACCCAACAACACCGCGGCTGTAACTCCGGGAGTAGAGATCGATGCTCGACAGCACCCGACCGGCAATTTGGACTTTGACGTTTTCTGCACCTTTGTGTCCACCCGCCTCGAGCACACGGCCGCTGACCGAACCGTAGCGGTTCGGCGAGATCATGACCAAATCCTGGGTGAGCGTTGTCCCGCCGCTGGGTAGATTAACGGTCGTAACCGCCGTGTAACCGTCCTTCGGCCGCACGGCATGTAAAATAAGATTTCCCACAACAACTTTCGATGCTTCGATGACCCCACCTTCTGCCGTTTCGTATTCGCGCGGAAAGGCATAGCGGCCCTCTCCGTCAATCCAGGATCGGTACACCTCGCCGGTGCTAATGTTTCGGGCAATGATCCACAAAATGTCCGATGACCCAGGATCCCCGCCCGTCACGAGGTTTCCTGCATCATCGTAAACGGTTCCCTTGAGTGATCCATAGCCACGGATAATGACCTTGAGACGCATGTTTTGGCCATCGTAATGTATGCGGGTGGAGGCCTTACCGATCTCGCCGGTTTCGGGGTCTGTGACCTCCAACTTGAAATGGTCGGTACCGGCCGGATGGTTTTCGTTCAGCCAGATGTCCGGATTGGAGGGGCATCCGGGTGGAAAATCTGCCTGGAGCACAAAATCGATGGCAAAGCGGCCTTCAGGGCCCGTCTCGTATGAGGTGATCACAAAGTCCTGGACATCCGTGCTTCCGTTGCACCCCCCCCCAAACACCGGATACTGTAAGGGCTGGATGTATTTGACCGTTGCAAACGGTACGGGGCGGCCGTCTGCGGTGACCACCTGTCCGTTTAAAATTCCCCCGGTTCCGCGATCGAGATCCGGGGTAATGGATACCACTGTCGGTTCCATGCCATTGCCCCTCAAGTCCGCTACACCGGATAGGGTAAGCGATCGTTCGACGAACGGGCCAACAGGTTTTTCCAGAACCATGAAGGCCAGACGGCGATCAGGCTGCAAGGACACCTCGGTGATCTCGTTGGCCGGGATTTCGTAATTCAATACGTCTTCAGCGGATTCAAATGTCACCTCTTCGCTGAAAAGAACGCCGAACATGCGCCCAAGTGGATCACCGAACTCAAAGGAGGGGTTGCGGTCCGGCTGCGCGCCCTTTGCCCATTGATAGACGCCGTGAACAACCGGAGGTCGATCGCGCAGGGGAAGGATCTCTCTGGGCTCCAGCACTTGATCGAATGAACCGTCCCCGTCCGTGTCCGCCTCAAAGCGGTATGCGTTCTCTTCTTTAGCGGTCCAGACGAGTCGGCCGTAGCCACCGGCGGTCAGGGTGATTGCAGGGTATACCACATGTACCATGGCATCGGTTTCGGGCAGCACCAGGGACAACTCGAGGGTCGTCGCTCCCTCGGTCGCCCACTCGATAGTATAGGATGAGGCCTCCGGGGCGGCCGCAAAAAGGATCTTGGCGTTGCGGTCCTCCTGTTGCGAAAGCGGCAACCGGTCGGCGAACGGCAGATCGCGCACCAGTTCCGTATTCGCGTCCAGACGTCCAAGTGCACGGCCGTCCGGATCGGTCAGTCGCAGGTAGACCGGTGTGCCTGGAGTGCTGGCACCGCAAGAGAGGTGGAAAGGCCGGGAAGCAAAGGTTTCTGCCCATTCCCGCTGGAGCGCGGCGATCGACTGGGAGCCCGGCGGATTCAGGCCGAGGAGCGCACCCATCGCGTCTGCAAAATCGTTGCCCGCGTCGGCCGCGCGTCTTAGCACATCGAAACCCCGCCAATCTCGCTCCAAGCGCGCCATCTCCTTCGGATCATCACCGAATAGCTCCTCCAGCCGCCCCATATCGCTGCCAAAATAGTCCAAGATGATGTCTTCGGCTGTGGCGGCCAGGGGTTCACCAAAACGGACGTGCAGCCCGGCCTGCGCGAGTTTGAGGGCGCGTTCGAACACGAAGCCTTTACGGACTCTTGAAATCGCCGGGGGGAGACTCCCTGCCGGGGCGGTGGCCACACTGTAGGCTTGACCGAGCAGTCGCACGGCCTGGAACAGGATATCGGGTTCCTCGGGAAGGTAGTCTACCGTACCGGGCAGCACCAAGGTATCCGGCGACAAAGGGATGCCCGTGTCACCCACCCCCGTGGTCAACACAAAGCTGCCGTTGACGCCCTCGTCGGCGAGAAACACGGTGCCGGTGACCTCGCCGGTGGTACGCGCCACCAGCCGGAATTCAAAACTCTCCGCCTGACCGGGCTCGAGCGCTTCCAGATTTTTGAGGTCCTCTTCGCCCTCGGCCAGCCTGGCGCCTGACATGCTGCGGGTATTGAGCGCGATCTGAAATAGGTTAGCCGCCATGGAAGAGGTGTTGGTAACCGTGGCGAAAATGGAGTACTCCTCGCCGTCCCGGACGACATCGGGATGGGACAGGACGATACTAAAGGTTGGGTTTTTGACCTGTACAACGCCCGCCGCCTTGCCTGTCATGGTGACCGTTTTGTCCAGGGCAGGGACGTACAAATCGCCGACGATATCGAAACCGAGTTTGTTCGTGCCTTCCCGAAGACCCTCCACCAGGAATTTCGCCTGGTTCGTTGCCCGCGGTACGATCGTATCCGACCCTTGCTGATCGAGAAGTGGCAGGACTTCCTGGACACCTTCCTTTTCCGTTTCGGCCACGCGCAGGGGATCATCTCCGGTGCCTTTGATTCCGTCCCCACCCAGCGGAAGATTGATGGTGGCTCGGGTGTTGTTTAACACCAGACCGGAGCCCTCCGGCGCAATGTTGGTGGCCTGCAAAATGACACTGAAAAACTGGTTTAAAAACCCGATGTTGCCGGGGATGACGATCACGCCGTTGATAGGCGGCAGCTCGATGCCTGTCCCCTCTTCGAATTCAGGCGGCACCCGCAGCTGAAAACCGGAGAGGGAGAAGTTGGGGATGTTGATGCTGTCAAAGGCGCGCTGTACAGAGGGAAGACGGGTCAATTGCGGTGGTTCAACGGTGGCTGCCGCCTCGATGGTGGTGGGGATTACAACCGGCAGGTCGATTTCCACTTGATCACTGCCCAGGGTGAGACCCACGGTAAAGTTCAGCGCGGTGAAGTTGTCCTCGTCGATGACGATCCCTTTTTCCTTAATCTCTTCAAGGGTCAGAGCCCTGGAAGTAACCTGGGTGACGAGCAGCTTTTCGATCGTATTGATCACCACCGGCGCTCGTGTCGGCTCGCGCAGCATCATAAGATTGCCGTGTGCGTCTTCCAGACGGACGTTTGCCAGATAGTAGTCCCCTGCGGCGGCCAGCGTCGGGATCTCCAGCGGCTGGTTCGGCAGGGCGGCCAGGGTGATGACCTGGTCCCCAAACCCGGGACCGCTTAGCTCGGCTTTGACCATAGTTCCTTCGGGAAGCGCAGGAGCGATTTGCATGCCGGGCACGCCGACAACTGTCTGGACGGCAGTGGGGAAATCCTTGACGGCGGTCATGGTGGTTTGGAGGCCCTCCATGTCGGGCCGTGTATCCACATCGATCTGGATACCCAACACGCGAATGGTCATGGACCCCAGGCGGGCGGCATCACCGGATTCGGCCAAAAGGCACACAGCAAGCATCGCCCCTATCAAGAATCCCATTCCTTTGCGCGTTGATATTGTCATGACGTATTCAGTTGCTTGCCCCCAGCGTTGGGGTCTCCATCCACCGAAATGACAGACAGGGATCGCCGGCGTCGAAACCGTCCAGATAACGGCTAAGTGACGGTCGGAGCTTCCTGCTGTCGGGGTAGCATGTCAGATCCGGCTTGACCGCGTCCTTAACCTTGCCTTCGGTATCGGTGAGTTTAAGGGTTCCGGTGGTCAGGTTGGCTCCCGGGATATGCACAACCAGATAGGTTCCGGCATGAAATGCGGCGGCCGAGGGTGGTTGGCCATTGACAGAGGGACCCGTGTAACTTTCCCGGCTTGGATCACTGCCGACTTTATAGCCCACGATCTCCCAACCGGTGATATCGAGGGACCGGTTATCCGGGTTGAAGATTTCCAGCTTGAACTCCCTGCGTACCACCTCATTGATAAATCCGCCGGCTTGGCCGACGGTAACGGTTACCGTCGCCGGGTCGGAGGATTTTCCTTCTTTATCTTTGACTGTGATCGCAAATGAATCCTTACCGGTGAAAAGAAGGTTCGGTTTATACGTGACCATGCCCGGTGATCCCTTCGCAACGGATGCCTCCCCGTTGGCGGGCGGTTGGGCAATCTCCAGGGTGCCGGGATCCACTTCGCCGTC
>DAOVFI010000130.1 GCA_030673005.1 Planctomycetales bacterium | reverse complement strand
TGATACAATTTCTTTAGAGCACTTCACGTTAATTTGTTGCGGGTAACACAGCCCACAGAAAGCTTTCTGTGGGCTGTCGATCCCATGTCGGATAAGCAGGTAGGGTGTGCAGGAAACAAAACCTGCACACCCTACGGCTGCGCAACAGAGTACATGACGTTACTTGGGATAGAACAGCGTCAGCGGCATTTCGTTGGCGGTGATATTCCGGCTCTCGGCGTGGCCGTCGAAGAACACCAGCGTCGTCTGCCCGAAGTGGCGTACGTCGTCATAGCGGATCATCCGGACGGACACTATGTTGGGCTGTCCGTTGGGGGCAAAGGTTGTCAGGTCGGGAGAGAAAAAATCATACGCGCCGAACCAGTTCGTCGGCGGCGCCACTACGGGATTCAATTCGGCGATGTAGGCTATAGCCGCCGGCGCACACGGCAGCGTGGTAAGCGACGCGGCTGGTGTCTCGTCATAACCGGATATCGTGAAGTCGAACGCGTTCGTTATGTAAGTCAGCACGTAATCGGGCTTCTGGAAACTCGGGCACTGGTAGGCGGGTATCTTTTTGAATACCTCGTAGAGGTAATCATCGTCGCTGTCGCGATCGAACGGGACAGTTGTGCCGCCCAAGTATTGTGAGAATTTTGCGCCGAAGCGGTAGTAACCCCGGTCCATATTTACCTGCCCGTTCATTGCGCCGCGCGGGACGAAGCTTTTATTATCGACCGCGTACAGGCTGGCGGCCCGACCTATGGCGTGCAGGTTGGTCGAGCATTTCACCGTCCTGGCGATCGCCTTGGCCCGGCTCAATGACGGCAGCAGAATCGAAATCAACAGGGCGATTATCGCTATGACGACAAGTAATTCGATAAGCGTAAAGGCTTTACCTATACGCTTGCGAATTATCCTGAGCCTGTCGAAGGGTAATTCGATAAGCGTAAAGGCATGCCTTTTACAATGTTTCCCGTTGCGCCATATATCAGAAGAGGCGTATCTCATTTAAAAAGCCTCCTTTCGGCTTCATTAACATTATACGCCTATTCCGGCCACAGGTCAATCCTGACCCAGCAGGTAGGCTGGGCCGGGGTGCATCCCGTTTGAGTAGGTGCTTTTCCTGGGGTGTATCCCATTTTAGCATGTGGGCGGGGTTTACCGACGAATGACGTACGTTTTTAGCCCCGCCAGGGGCGGTCGTTTTTAGCCCAGGGCGCTGCCCGGAAGGGCAAGCCCTGGGATCATGATTTGATTATGTTCAAGCCCCGTAAGGGGCGGTCGTGAAGTATCCGAAACACACGAACGCCCCGATGGGGCTTGATCTTTGTCGAATCACGCCGACCCAGTGCTTGGGCGACTATCGTCGCCCTGCGCACTGGGCTAAAAACGATCGCCCCTGACGGGGCTAAACAGGACGTGCGAAACCCCCTGTGAACGAAACATCACTCATACGTCGGGTAGAACAATTTAAACGGCATTTCTTCGGGCGTGATATTCCGGCTCTCGGCGTGGCCGTCGAAGAATACCATCGTCGTCCGCCCGAAATGGCGATAGTCGTCGAAGCGGATTGTGCGGACGTAGGCGACGTTGGGCTGCCCGTTGCGGTCAAAGGTTACGTGCGAGTCGTAGAAAAAATCGCATATACCGAAGTGGTTTCTGGCCGCTACCACGAGGTGATTCAGTTCGCCGATGTAGTACAACTCGGCGGGAATAACCGGCAGATTGGACAGCCGCGATGCGCCCGTCTCGATATCACCGGAGGTCGGATTGATTTCCATCCGCCTGGCGTTGACAAGGTACGTCAGAACGTAATCCGGCTCCCGGAAACTGGGGCATTGATAGACAGGCATCTCCTTGAAGACATCGTACATGTAATCCATGTCCTCGTCGTACTCGAACGGGATCGTCGGGCCGCCGACGTAAGGGGCGAGTTTGGCGCCGAATTGATAGTATCCGAAATTGATCGAACCCGGATTGTTGCAGCCGTAGGCCATCCCGCGCGGGACGTAACCTTTGTTCTCGCTCGAATACATATGGGCGCCCCGGCCTATGGCGTGCAGGTTGGTCGAGCACTTCACCATCCGCGCGATCCCCTTGGCCCTGCTCAGCGAAGGAAGCAGGATTGATATAAGCAGGGCGATAATCGCCACGACGACGAGTAATTCGACAAGCGTAAAGGCTTTGCCTTTACGCCTGCGAATTATCTTGAGCCTGTCGAAAGGTAATTCGACAAGCGTAAAGGCTCGCCGCCTTACAGGCCGGACGCCTCGGTCAGGAGTATGCAACATCATCTCTGTCCCTTTCAGCCTTATACTATATCATACGGTTTTTTGCGGCTTCGGTCAACCCATTGTTTGCGGAATTCGTATCCGGAATATCCGGATTTTACGCGCCGAGTTGCTCTTCTCTTCCAGGCCGACAGAAGGCGGCTGAAGAATCCTAAAAAAATTAGTAACCGTTCAGGCTGTCATATTATTTCCTCCCTGCAAGGTTTTGTAACAGGCCCCCGCTTTAGCGGGGTGATTGAGGTTCTAACACCCACCCCCATTTTCTCCCTTTCCCGTCCCTTCGGGACGGGAAAGGGAGAAAATGGGGGCTACAAATTACCATTGTGTACCCCTGCCTACCTGCCTGCCGGTAGGCAAGCCGGCAGGCAGGCCTGCTAAAGCGGGGGCCTGCTACAAAACACAAGAGCCTGAACGGTTAAAAAAATTAAAGATTTTCACCTCTTGACAAACCAGATTGCCGAAGTAATAATCAGGATAGATAAAGGCCGGTGGGTTGTTTGTGGAAAGAGTTTCCCGTCCCGCCGGGGAAGCCCGGGTGGCATCCGGGCGTGTTTGCAGGATTCACAGAGCGGTGTCACAACCTTTGAGAGAGTGCTTCAACCTTCGCGGTAACTCCCACATGAGAGTTTTTGCACGTGCCTGCGCATCTACAGCAAATACAATGTGCCGATTAGCAGAAGGAGCCAATTCATGGCTACAGGTACGGTAAAGTGGTTCAACAGCACCAAGGGTTACGGGTTCGTTACAGCCGAGGACGGCACAGACGTTTTCGTCCACCACAGCGACATCCAGGGTGAAGGTTTCAAGACGCTGGATGAAGGCGACACCATCGAATTCGACATCACTGAAGGGCAAAAAGGTCCCAAGGCCGCCAACGTGCGAAAGACGTAAGACGCCGTTTGCATAGTAACACCCCCTTGCCCGGGGTGATGAAAGCAGCATTAGCGCCGCCCGTCGGGCGGCGCTTTTTTTTCAGGTGCCGTGGTCGCTGTGTCTGCGACCACGACGAAGGACATTGACGTCAGCGCCTCCGGGTAATCTCCGCCTCGCCGCTGTTGTGATTCGCCAGCCTGGCCAGGGCGAACAGGAGATCGGACAGGCGGTTGAGGTATTTCAGGACGACGGGCGCATCTCCCTGTTTATTTTCTGTCGGATTCATCGCCGTTACGACGGCGCGTTCGGTCCGGCGGGCCGTCGTCCGCGCCAGGTGCAGCCTCGCCGACAGTTCGCACCCGCCCGGGAGGATAAAATCAGTCAATTCCGGCAACTCGGCACAGATCGTGTCGATCAGCCGCTCCATCCGGGTGACGGCCTCATCGAGCGGCCGGCGAGAATCAGGCGTTTGCCGCCGCGATTCGCCGCCCGTCGAAAGCGATGCTCCGGCGCCAAACAGTTCGTCCCGGACCGGCTCGAGGGCGTCGCATACGGCTGCGTCGCCGGCTCGTTTCGCCTCCGCCAGGCACAGGCCGATAGTGGCATTGAGCGCGTCAACTTCGCCGATCGCCGCCAGGCGAGGATCATCCTTCCTCGCCCTCCCGCCCGATACGCCCGACGACGTAAATCCGTTATCACCCATCCTCGTGTACAACTTCATCGCAAAGGCTCCGATAGTTCTCCGCCACGCCGATCATTCTATTAGAGATTGCCCCACGTTACAAAGTCGTTTCTCCGTCCAGGATCAAATGTCTGGTGGCACGGCCAAGCTTTCGCTACGCTCCGGCTTGACCGTGCCACCCGACCGGAAAAAGTAGTAGTTACCTCGCAAGAAAAACACACGAAAATATCCCTTTGCGCTGGCAAAATTCGTGCGGATTTGGGAAAATACACAAAGTGAAAATAACTGCTGTCATATAAAAAGAAAAAACCCTTTCTGAAGGAGAATACAAGGTGGCCAAGGATGCGGCCGATCAGAAAAAAAAGGCGAAAGTCGTTTACGACGAAAGCAAGATTAAGGTGCTCGGCGGGCTGGAGGCGGTGCGCAAACGCCCCGGTATGTACATCGGCGACACCACCACGCGCGGACTGCATCACCTGGTCTGGGAACTGGTCGATAACGCCATCGACGAGGCGATGGCCGGCAGGTGCAGCAATATCACCGTCCGGATTAACCCCGACGGGTCCTGCACCGTCATCGACGACGGCGTCGGCATACCGGTCGGGCCTCATCCGACGCTGAAGATCTCCACGCTCGAGGTGGTCATGTGCAAACTGCACGCCGGGGGCAAATTCGACCACGACAGTTACAAGGTCTCCGGCGGGCTGCACGGGGTCGGCGCCTCGGTGGTCAACGCACTCAGCGAGTGGATGGAAGTGGAGGTCTGCCGCAACGAAAACGTCTATTCAATGGAGTTCCATCGCGGAAAGAAGCAGGCCAAGCTGAAAAAAATCGGCAGGAGAAAGAAATCCGGCACGAAGATCACCTTCATGCCCGATTCGGAAATCTTTCCCGACAGGAGCTTCCGCTACGAGGTGCTCTCGACCCGCCTGCGCGAACTTGCTTACCTGAACGAGGGCCTGCGGATCCGTCTTATCGATCAGCCCGGCGAAAAGGAAGATGCTTTCCAGTTCAACAAGGGTCTTCTCGCCTTCGTCGAGCACCTCAACGACGGCAAGACCCCGCTGCACCGTCCCGCCGTAATCCGCAAGGAAGACGAGCCGTCCATGCTCATGCTGGAACTCGCCCTCCAGTACAACGACGGTTACAGCGAAACGGTCTTCACCTTCGCCAACAACATTCACACCATCGAGGGCGGAACGCACCTTTCGGGCTTCCGCTCGGCGCTGACGCGGACGCTGAATTCCTGGGCTCGCAACGCCGGCCTGCTGAAGGAAAAGGACAAGACGCCCTCGGGCGACGACCTCCGCGAGGGTCTGACGGCCATTATCTCGGTAAAGGTCGCCGAGCCGCAGTTCGAGGGTCAGACCAAGACCAAACTCGGAAACAGCGAGGTCGAGTCGTTCGTCACACAGGCGGTCAACGAGCAGCTGGGCATCTGGCTGGAAGAGCACCCGCGCGAGGCCAGGCGGATAATCAACAAGGGCATCCAGGCTCAACTGGCGCGGGACGCGGCGCGCAAGGCGCGCGACCTGACCCGCCGAAAAGGGGCCTTGGCCGGCGGCTCGCTGCCGGGAAAACTCGCCGACTGCCGAAGCAAGGACGTCGCCAGCACCGAACTGTTCCTGGTCGAGGGTGATTCTGCCGGTGGACCGGCGAAGCAGGGACGGGACTCGGCCATCCAGGCCATCCTGCCGCTGAGGGGAAAAATCCTCAACGTCGAGAAGGCGCGCATCGACAAGGTGCTCTCATTCAATGAAATCCGCCACATCGTCTCGGCCCTGGACTGCGGAATCGGCAACGACGAAATCAACGTCGGTAAATGCCGCTACGGCAAAATCGTCATCATGACCGACGCCGACGTGGACGGCTCGCACATCCGCACGCTGCTGCTGACCTTCTTCTTCCGCCACATGAAGCCGCTTATCCTCAACGGACGCATCTTCATCGCCCAGCCGCCGCTGTACCTGGTAACACGCAAAAAGCACCGCGAATACGTCATCGACGAACGCGCTATGCGCACAACGCTTATCAATCTCGGCCTGGATGGCACGGCGCTGCAAATCCGGGACACCGCCGGTGGCATGACGTCCGTCGAACTGAAGGGCGCACAACTCCGCGAACTTGTCGAGATACTTGAAGAACTCGCCGAAAAGGTCCACATCGTCGAGCGGCGGGGGTTGAGTTTCGCCAACCTTATGGCCAACCGCGAAAGCGGCAAACTGCCCACCCACTGGCTGATCCTCGACGGGAAAGACGTCTTCTGCCACAGCCAGAAGGCCTTCGACGCCATCCTCAAGGAGCATGAGGACGCCCTGGTCGCAGACGAGTCCGACCCCAACGGCTCGGGCAACGGCAACGGCGCAGGCGGCAACGGCAACGGGACCGGCGGCAACGGCAGCGGCGCCAGGGGCGCACAAAAACTCCAGAAGAAGGCCGAACTCCACGAGGTTCGGGACATCGAAAAGATCATCTCCAAACTCGCCACCCGGGGCCTGGACATCGACGACTATTTCCTCGTCCGCACCGAGTCCGTCACCGGCGAGAAATCTCCTGCCAGGTTTGCTCTTGTCAACGAGGACACGACGCTGGAAATCGACAACATCGCCGGCATCACCGCCGCCGTCCGCGAACTCGGCTCCAAGGGCATGGAGATAAGGCGCTTCAAGGGCCTGGGCGAAATGAACGCCGACCAACTCTGGGAAACGACGATGGACCCGAAGCGACGGACGCTCCTGCGAGTCCGCGCCGAGGAGGCGGAAGAGGCCGAGAGAATGTTCTCCGTCCTAATGGGCGACAACGTCGAACTCCGCCGCGAATTCATCGAAACACACGCACTCGAAGTCAAAAACCTCGACGTGTAAACGTGGCACGGGCGTCCCGCCCGTGAGCGGTTGGACAAAGGGTTGATCGGTCAACTGGTTGACTGGTTGATTAACGGGTGGCGTGGTCGCGGTGTTTGCGACCACGTTTTGCCGCGTTGCCGGCGGGTGGCATGTCCTCACGCGAAGCGGGTGGGCATGTCTGTCCTGCGGCAAAATCATGCTCACACCCT
>DAOVFI010000203.1 GCA_030673005.1 Planctomycetales bacterium | reverse complement strand
TCAAATTGTTCAACCTGATAACTATTATTTTGGTGGCATGATTCGTTCGATGAAAGTGGCACGTATGGCACAGGCATTCGGAAAAGCTTGTACGCCGCATATGTCTGGTGGAGGACTCGGATACCTTTACATGATTCATTTTGTATCTGCCCTTCCCAATGCATTTGCTCATCATGAATTCAAAGGATTAAACACGAATGTGCAATTTGAATGTAAAACATCGCCCCTGTCAGTGGTGGATGGAAAGATTAAAGTCCCTACCGGTCCGGGTTTAGGTGTGGAGATTGACCCGGATTTCATTAAAAAGCATGAGGTGGTCAAAGGATAGTCCACAAAAGAAAACAAAGAATGATGATTTGATGGTTCTGATTGTAAACGGATGGTTTCTGAGGGTCAGCGACGCCAACTTGCGGCGCCGTCGCGTGAGCCCGGCTTCCCGGCCCATTCATTACAGCCGTTGAGGAAACGATTATCCGCAAGGTGCGCGCATTGGTCGGACACATACGCGTCCAAAAGCAATGCAGGGTCTTGTTGATCCGAGGGGGGATGCAGAGAAGAGCCAGAGTCTTACGCTGGTGAGGCGAAGGTCATACTATGAACCCGGTCAAGGCGCAGGGTGAACTCGGCTTGCGCGGTCGGCAGCCCGGCTCGGGTGATGGACAGGCAGCGATTGCGCTTGATTCTGTTCGTGGGGTTATTGTCCGCAGCTCGCAGGCGGCCGAGGGCGCGACTACTTTCCTGAGACACCGCGCGGTGACCGAAGCGGGGTTGTTCGGTAACAACGATGTCACGAAGGCAGCCACGGCTATCGACCTTCTGCCCTCGCCCTTTGCTTTGTCCACAAGTATATCGTTACCGACGACACACCCGCACCGACCTTAATTATCTTGCACTTTTTTCACAATCTATTAGAATTTTGAACTCTTACAACGCTTGAACGGGAATAAAATTCGGCTTTAAAAAGTAGTCGGAGTCTGGGAAGGAGATAATCATGAGTGTCAGGTTCGTCTGGGTAATAGCACTTCTATTTATTTTGGGTATTTTTGTTCCAGCCGGTTCGGCTTATTCGGTGGACGTTACAGTGGATGGGGCCAAACGGTACCAGAACATAGAAGGTTTCGGGACCTGCCTTATTGCATGGACCGAGAGGTTCCGCGAGCTCTACCGCACGGAGGAGTTCCAGAGAATCTACGTCGAGGGTGTCGGCTGCAATATGCTGCGCGTGAATATGTGGGGCCCGGCGTTCGAGAAGCCGACGGAAGACTGGCGGCAAATCCGCTGCGAGGATTTCGACATGGAGGCCAACGGCGGTCGGCCCCGGATATTCGTAGATTTTGGCCGGGACATCCTTAAAATAAATCCGGAGATCAAGATAATCGGAACGGTCTGGAGCCCGCCGGCCTGGATGAAAATGAACAAATCCATCACGGACAAACGGTCTAACGCCATTCGGGCAGGAGGTTATGGCAACTTCAATAACCGAGTCAATCCAAAGCATTTCCGGCACTTCTGTAAGTGGATGGCCGAATACGTCAAGATCCACGACAAGCAAGGGGTACCATTTTACGCTGTGAGCCCCGGCAATGAGGTTCAGTTCACCCAGTCTTTCGAGAGCTGCGTATGGGACGGCAGGGACTACGTCACTATCTTGATCATGCTCCGCAAGATGCTGAATGAAGAAGGCTACAGTCACGTCAAGATATTCGGGCCCGAAACTATGACCAGCCATATGTATGAAGGTGGTACGGGTTCCTACGTTAAAACCATTATGGATAGTCCGAAGGCCCTGGAAGCGCTCGATGTATTTGCGACCCACGGGTATGAGGACGGAGTCAAGGCCGAAATGTCAGCCACTTCGTCCGGCAGGTTTTGGGATATGATAAAGGATACCAGTAAGCCCTTCTGGATAACCGAGGGCGGCACCGGCGGACACGATTGGCCCAGCCCTATTCACAGAGGTATCGGCAATGCCCTTCATAATGCGCTGGTGGCCGGTAACTGCTCGGCCTTCGTTCCCTGGCAGGTTACCGAAGGTAGAGAATCCATCCACGCTATCATGGTGATGAGCAGGTACACGCCGAAAACCTACACAGCCATGCATTACAGCAAGTTCATCCGGCCCGGCGCCCAACGCATCGACGCCCAGCCCGGTTTCGGCGCCGTCCAGGTGGGCGCTTTCTTTCATGAGAAGACCAGGGACTTGACCGTCGTAGCCATCAATCCCACCGGGCAGGAGCAAACACTGAATTTGGCTTTCAATAATCTTAAGGGCCTGGCTTCGCTGAAAGTATATCGCACTTCGGCATCCGAGAACCTGCAGGAAGTGGGCGAAGTGAGGGTCAGTGACAACAAGGCCACTTTCCAGATGACGCCCCAGAGCATCGTCACTTTCTCGGGCAAAATAACCTGATGAAGAGAATTGGAGGTCTCAGGAACTTCCTGAATTGGCCGTCCAGCTAAGAACTATTAAGCGACCAAAACTTTACAAACGGGATAGAATTTTCTGGGTATTTCTATCACGCATTTGGCAAGAGCCACCCTCAAAAGATAAGGTCATATCCTCTTGAATCGCGCTATGCAGGACGGCAGTGTTGCTTGCTTCGGCAAGAGAACCCTTTGAGGGTGTTCAGGTTTATGACAAAGCGATGACCATAGAAGAAATCGCGGAGATGGTTCTGTAGAACACTCGCTAAGGCAACAAAGTGCTCCTGACGAAGAATATCAATGTCGGCTCTGGTCCTCTAATGGCGGACTAATCCACGAATATCAGACTGATTCATCGTCGAAGCCACCTGCACCTTGAAGTGTCATTAAGAAGATGTAGAAAAGAATAAAACAACTAAATATTATGGCTTGACAAAGGTCGTTCCATATCAGCCCTTGACAAGTACACACTGTCGAAAGAAACGGTTGGCTCGAGGTTTTTCGGACACGCCGCATTCCGAAGGTTAGATGGGACACCAGAACTTGGCTCGACCGACGCCCAAATCAAGAAAGACGCCGCGGGTGGACGACACTTCTGTTCATACTCTCGACCAAGTGTGAGCCTCTTGGCCAACGGGCAAGGTCAATCGAAGTCAGCAGTTGGACTTCGGCTCAATACTTTGACCGTACGGAATGCCGCGGCCTACTTGGCCAGGTTCTCCAGGAAGTCGAAATGGTTGCGGCCTCCGTTGGCGTTGGACTTGATCGGCAGCCACAGCTTCGAACAGACGTCCAGATCGCCGTCGGCGTCGACGTCGCCGCAGACCGCCTCGTGGGCACCGAGGTTGGCGTCGAGCACGACGTGCTCGCGGAAGTTGCCCTTGCCGTCGATGTTCTCCCAGACGAACCATCGCGGCGGGCGGTCACCGCAAAACGCCTCCATCTCCGCCGAAAACACGTCCGGGCGGCCGTCGCCGTTGAAGTCGCCCACGTGCAGACAGTGATACGCCCCCCGGGCGGCCGTGTCCGCCTTGGGCAGCAGATGGGTGATCCAACGGCCCTTCTTCGGATCAGACGGTGCCTCCAGCCAACCGATCCGGGCGTTGCGGTTCTCGCCGTCGGCGATTACCACGTCGAGCCGGCTGTCGCCGTTTAGGTCGCCGGTGCGGGTCTGCGTGGCGTTGTCCTGCCAGGGTAGGGCGGTGTCGCCCCACGGTTCGGTCATGCGGTGCGACACCCACTTTCGGCCCGCCTGGAGGTTCTCGAACCATACGTTGCTGCGGACCACGTCCGTGTCGCCGTCGGCATCGATGTCACCGGTGCAGATTCCCGAGTGGACCGGCGGGCCGATCGTGGTGGCCTTCCATGCGGCTGTCGGATCGGCGTTGACCTTGTACCACCGCACGTCGTTGCGGTCCGACATGGTCACCACGTCGGGTATCGCGTCACCGTCGAGATCGGCAATCCGCACATCGTGCACCTTGGTCAGCCCGGCGTCGAAGACGTGTCGCTTGAAGGTCATCTTTCTCGGATCGCTGGGGTTCTCATACCAGGCCCCGCCGGCGACGAAGTCGGGCCGTCCGTCGCGGTTGACGTCCAGCCCGGCCCCACCCACCTCCGACGGCGAATTGCGGCCGAGAAGGTGCCGCGTCCAACGGTCCGCCGCGTGATACTCGTACCAGATGACGTCCCCGCCGCTTCGGCCGGTGATGAAGTCCAGGTCGCCGTCGAGGTCGGCCAATGCCGTCTGGCCCCAGGCGCTGCCCGACAGGTTGCGATCGCCGAAGTGATGCTTGAATCGCATCTCGGCCGCCACGGCCGCCGGCAGGCAGAAGACAAGGGTCAACAACGCCAGGCACACGGATCGGTAATTCATGGTCGTCCTTTCGTAGTGCAGGCGACTCGCCTGCACAATATCACAGCCGGCCGCCGACCACAGGTGAGCCGCCTGTGGCTACGGCTTTTCGCCACAATCCGGAGCCTACCGGCCCCTGCGGCGAAGGTAAGCCAGTCCTCGTTAACTGATAGGAAATTTGATTTCAACATACGGAAGTGAGTGTACCACCAGGGATATAACGATTCAAGAGAAAAAACAGGCCAGGGACCGCCTATGGAGGGAACTCCTTTGACCGAAGGGCCAGGCACAGTCAGTCCTTTCTTTTTTGGAATCGTACATTGAATCCGAAGGTCATTTTGTGGATTATTGGGAAAATATCTGTATGTCTATTGCCATTCACTCACGAATGAAAAATGGGTTTCAAAATCGTACCGCCCGGCACGTACACACCGTAGTGAATAGCTTGGTGTCTGGATGATCTGCCAGTCGGAAAAAACCTTGCTATTTTGAGGCACTGTCCTACTGACTGTCCTATTTTTAGAGTCACGAATCGTGTAGGAATCGTGTGCGAATATTAACCTATCATAGACATCATTTCTTGCAGAAAAAAGGCTTGCGGTCAAAACCGTTGTTCCTTAACATTAAAGAGGAGGGGCGGGTTCGAATCCCACCCTCTCCGTTAATTCCGGCTGATAGTCGAAGACCGCTTCTAACAGGCGGAGCAAAACTGTGCAAAGCTCCGGACTTGACGGAAACTGAAAAACTGAACACCTGTGCCTGCGTAACC
>DAOVFI010000766.1 GCA_030673005.1 Planctomycetales bacterium | reverse complement strand
GCCGCTTTACGTTTTTTGCGGCGAGCACCTGCTTGGCGCCCAGCTTCGTCCGGCCGATCAAGACGGCGCGGCCGGCAGCGTTGTGAAACTCGCCGGCCTGGCCGAGCGTATCCGGCGCGAGTGGCCCGACGTGCAAATCATTGTCCGCGCCGACTCGGGTTTTTGCCGCGAAAACCTCATGCGATGGTGCGAGGATCACGGCGTCGACTATATCTTTGGATTGGCGAAAAACGACCGGCTTCGTTGGGAAATCGACTTGGAATTGGTGTTGGCCGAGGCGGAATTCCAAGCGACCGGCGAGTCGGCCCGGCGGTTCAAGGATTTTACTTATCAGACGCAGAAAAGCTGGTCGCGCGAGCGTCGCGTGGTCGGCAAGGCGGAACATATCGCCAAGGGATCGAATCCACGTTTTGTCGTAACCTCGTTGTCGCAGGATGAATACGACGGGCGTAAACTCTACGAGGATTTGTACTGTGCCCGCGGCGACATGGAGAACCGCATCAAGGAGCAGCAGTTGATGCTCTTTGCCGATCGCACCAGCGCAGAGGACATGCGAGCGAACCAGATTCGACTGTACTTCTCGTCGATCGCTTACGTTCTGCTCAGTTCGATGCGTCGAATCGGTCTTGCCGACACCTCGTTTGAACGAGCACAATGCAGCACGATCCGACTGAAACTGTTGAAGATCGGCGCGTTGGTGCGGATCACCGTCCGAAAGATTTGGATATCGTTTTCATCGAGCTATCCGTACCGTGACCAATTCCTCAAGGTTCTTGCGAACATTCGCGGCGCGCCGTCTGTTGTGTTGCGTTGCTAACGCATCGCGTCGGTCGATTTGATGATGCAACAGGTGGCCACTACGGCACACGATGGGCAGGCCATGCGCATCCGGCTGCCCTGCGACCAGACCGCAACACCCGTATTTCCCGCATGCTTCGCCAGCCGCCCATCTTTGCGCACGATTTTCGCTACGTCGGTCCGCCATCGTCACGCCGTGCCCCAGCACCACCCAAAATCCCGTAATCCCAT
>DAOVFI010000524.1 GCA_030673005.1 Planctomycetales bacterium | reverse complement strand
AACTCTTGAAAAATCGCAAGCAAAAACCGATCACCGCACCTGTCTCACCGTGAGCGAATTACAGAAAGTGCGCTGCACAAACGCACAAATTGCTTTAGAATCTTATCCTTCTCAATTACACCTTCGATTAAGGACTGGTATCGATGATTCATCGAATTGAAATCAGGTTACGCGACGGTTTCGGCGACCCGCACGCAGAGGGTGTCGGCGCTCAGATTCGGGAACTGGGGGTCGGGACGGTTACGGCTGTCCGCTCGGCGAGGCTGTTCTTCCTGGAAGGGGCGTTGAGCGCCGAAGATGCCCGGCGCGTCGCCGCTGAACTGCTGGCCGACCCGGTTATCGAAGAGTTTGCTGTTGGTGGCACAGGTTTCCAACCTGTGCCGGAGCGGGACCAAAATAACAAAGAGCACAGGTTGAAAACCTGTGCCACCTGCGTCATCGAGGTTCATCGCAAGACCGGCGTGATGGACCCGGTGGCGGCCTCTGCCGAACAGGCGATCCGCGACATGGGACTGGAAATCACATCAGTCCGCACCGCCCGACGGTACGAATTGGGCGGGCAAGTCAGCGACCGGCAGCGCGAAACCATCGCCCGTCGGCTGCTGGCGAACGACGTAATCGAAGACATCCATTTCGCCGCTTACACACCGCCGGAGACGCACACAAGCAAGTATGAATTAAAAATCGTCGAAATCCCCATCCGCGACCTCGATGACGCCGGCCTGGAGAAAGTCAGCAAGGGCCGCGACCTGTTCCTGAACCTTACCGAAATGAAGGCTATCCAGGACCACTACCGCGAGGCGGGGCGCGAACCGACCGACGTGGAAATCGAAACCATCGCGCAGACCTGGTCCGAACATTGCGGCCACAAGACATTCCGCTCGGATGTGCGGGTTACGGACGAAAGCGGCTGCGAGATCGAGCAGATCCCCAACCTTCTCAAGACAACGGTCTTCGGCGCGACGAAGGAACTGGACAAGCCCTGGTGCATCAGCGTCTTCGAAGACGATGCCGGTGTAATCGAATTCGACGACGAATGGGCGGTGTGCTTCAAGGTCGAGACGCATAATCACCCGTCGGCCCTGGACCCCTACGGCGGGGCCGGCACGGGCATCGGCGGGGTTATCCGCGACCCGATGGGCACGGGCATGGGTGCCTTTCCGGTGGCCAATACCGACATATTCTGCTTCGGCCCGCCTGACATGCCGCTTTCGGAAGTGCCTAAGGGCGTGCTGCATCCAAAGCGGATAATGCGCGGCGTGGTGGCCGGCGTCCGCGACTACGGCAACCGTATGGGCATACCCACCGTCAACGGGGCGGTGTACTTCGACGAAAAGTACATCGGCAACCCGCTGGTATTCTGCGGGACGGTGGCTGTGATGCCGAAGGGCAAGGCTCTCAAGGCCTGGCCAAGCGACGGCGACGCGATTGTCTGCGTCGGAGGCAGGACTGGACGCGACGGCATCCACGGCGCGACCTTCAGCAGCGGCGAACTGACGCACAAACACGAAACGGAATTCTCCGGTGCAGTCCAGATCGGAAATGCCATAACCGAAAAGAAGACGCTCGATACGCTCATCCAGGCCCGTGACGCGGGGCTTTACTCGGCCATTACCGACTGCGGCGCCGGCGGGCTGGCAAGCGCCGTCGGCGAGATGGGCGAGCACCTCGGCGCGGAGGTTCACCTCAATCGCGTACCGCTCAAGTACGCCGGTTTGAGTTACTGGGAAATCTGGGAGTCCGAGGCGCAGGAGCGGATGGTACTGTCCGTCCCGCCGGAAAATGTCGAGGAAATCCTGAAAATCTTCACCGCCGAGGACGTCGAGGCTACCGTTATCGGGCACTTCGGAACGCCGGATAAGCATCTGCGACTGTTTTACGACGGG
>DAOVFI010000072.1 GCA_030673005.1 Planctomycetales bacterium | reverse complement strand
TCCTGCGGGCCGCCGAGCGCTTTGGGTCGATTGTCCCTGGCGCGGATTTTAAAGGTAACTTGCCGCGCGCCGGTAAGGTCCAGCGCGGCAAGGTTGAGCGTGGTCTGTCCGGTATGGTTCACAGGCCCGGATATTTCAGGCCTGCTCTGCGCTGCGGTAATGGAAAGCCGGACGGGTTTGCCGCTCCGCCCGTCTATCGAGACGGCCAACTCCGCCCGGTCCAGGCCGAAGTCGTCGGCAAGGTTATAGATAATCGGCAGGCGGTCGGTGGGTCGGAGTTTCAGTTTCTTCGGTTCCGGCGAGAGGATGCGGACGGTCGGCGGCGAGTCGGACTCGACGATGATGTCGCGTTCGAGCGGGTCGCTCCTGAAGCCGTGCCTGTCCGTCAGCGCCATTCGCCACGAGCCGCGGGCGCCGGCGCTGTCACCGTTGCCGGCGGCGAGGCGGTGGGTAAAAGAGTAAGTAAGCGAGTCGGTCCGTCTTATCTCGGCTGTGGCTTCGTTGACGGTCAGTTCGGCCCGGGCTACAGGCTTGTTCAGGTGCAGCCGGACGGTCGCGACCACCCCGGCCGGTCCGCTGATATGCCCGTGGCAGGGGCCTGGCGTCGTATTCGCACGCTGCATGTAGTCGGGGTATTCGTATCCCACTTCGATTCGACCGGCGGCGGGACGGGGTTCGACCGTTACCGTGTAGTATCGGCTGAGTGCGTCGCCGGCGCGGACGCGGTATCTGAACGACCGGCCCGGCGGCCTGTTGAGCGAAATCGCTCCGGAGGTGTAGGCAAACGACCCGTCGGCGAGGGCGGTCATCTCGAAGACCTTGTCGGCCCCGCCGCCGGCGCGCTCGATTCGGAACTGGGCCGAGGTGACCTTCCGTTTCAGGTCTGCGTCCCGGCGGTCTATGGAAACCCCCACCTCCAACCGCCCGCCTTCGACCACCACGCAGTCGCCGGGTGTAACCAGCAGGTCGTCGGCGAAGAAATTCGGCAGGTTCAGATACGGCGCGAGTGTCTTTGCGAACAGTCGCCCCACGGGGGCAGGATAGATCGCCCACAGCACCGCAAGCACCGCCGCGGCTCCGGTCAGGAAGCACAGCGGTGTTCGGGCCTTTCGGAAGGTAACTTCCCGCCGAGGGCGAACGGTGCGGACGTCGCCGACGGCCTCGGCGGCCAAGGCGTCGATAAGGGTCTGCGAGCCACGGATCTCCGGCGCATCGTCGCTGCCGAGCAACTCGACGGTCGAACTGATCCGCTCCTGTAATTCCGGGTGCCGCTGTTCGATCGCCCGTGCGATGCCCGCCAGCGAAAAACTCTTCGCCAACGGACGGACCAGGAACACAACAGCGGCGGCGGACCCGGCGGCGACCCACAGGAACGTCAGCGCGTAATGCTGCCACGGTTCGACTATCAGCCACTTGGCGGCAACCGCCATCGAGACCAGTATCCCCAGCAGCGCCGCAGCCAGCGTGAACAGCACGCCGCGAAGGGTAAGGGCCGCCCTGGCGCGCCAGATCAGTCTGCGAAGGATCGTTTCGATCGGCCCCGGCAGCACGTTTTTTCCGATAGCGATGCGTGTCATAGCATCAACCTCCTGGTTGTTTGTAACACGAATTCTAATGGGTGCCATGTTTTCACCCGTAGCGCAGAGGTCTCCAAATCGCTATACTTCGCGATTTGGAGCCTCGCAGCGAAGGGCGTAAACATGCCTACACGCTCCGCTTCGCTGCGCGTGAAGGCATGGCACCCGGTCACCCGTCTTTTTTTATTATCTTTCAAACCTTTACGTCAGTCCGACCCGTTTTCTGATTATCCATTCGGCGGCGGCGACGGCGCAGAACAGCGCCAGCAGCGGCCAGGAATCCCACAGCAGGTATTGCCGGCGGTGTTTTTTCGTTACCTTCCCTACCGGCAGGCTCGACAGTATTCGGCGTGCCTGGTGCGGGCCGACGATAGCGCCGTTGTGGCTCAAGGCGGCAAGACGCACCAGCAGGTCGCGATTGGACGCCAGTTCGATCTGCTCGGTCGGCGACGACGGATCGACGGAAATATTCGTGGCGACTTTATCGACCCCGTCGCGGGCGAGCAGTTCGGCGACAATCGGCCCTTCCAGTTCCAGGCGGTAAGACCCCGCCGGCAGTTCCGCCAGTCGTGCGGTGTACATGCCCGGCGAGTCCTTGACGTACTTCATCGCCGCTCGGGCCACGCATTTTTTCCGACGGAAAACCTTTACCGCGAGTTGGTCTGTAACCACCGGCGAGAAGTCCTCCCGCACGAGGCGGGCGCGGACGATTACGCGGCTGTGGGGCGGGTAGCGAGATGCGTCCGTGCCGAGTTTCACCAGGTGCGTTCCCGCCGGAAGTTCGCCCGCCGTCGCCCAGCGAATGACCTGGCCCCAGAACTTGTGATGATGGACGTCGCCTTTGCGATACCGCATTCGCCACGTTCGGTCGAAGCCCAGCATCATCACCTTGCCCAGCCCGCACGGCGCTATCGTGATAAGCGCCCGGCTTCGGCGATATTCCTCGCGGCGTTTGGCGAGGCTCTGCGGCGTCGAGGCCGGTCCGAGCTTCAGTGGCACAGGTTTTAAACCTGCGCCACCGGTCATCCACGTTGGCGCGTCCGGGTCCATCGCGCAGGCAAGGACCGTCCCGGACGCGCTTGCCTGCGTGAATCGGCTTCGCCAGTACACCGGCGGGAACGACTGCCATATCTTCAGCGACTTGTCCGCCTCCACGTCCTGCCGGCCGATGACGTGGGCGCTGCCAGCGGGCGTCGGTGCGATGCGAAAACCCTGTTTCGGAATCGGCAGGGGCTTATCCTGCCGGCCAAGCCGGACGGGTATCAGTTCGGCAAAATCCGTGCCGACGAAATTGCCCGGCATGAATCGCGGGCCTGCAATGAACACGACCGTCCCGCCGCGATCGGTAACGAACTTGCGGATGCTGCCGGCGGCCTCGGCGGAAAACGCACCGGCAGGGACGTCCCCGATGATAATCACGTCGAACTTCATCCACTCCTGCTCGTTTTCCGGAAGGGCGGTGGCTTCGGCATCGGCGGCGGGACGCTTGACCGAGGCCGGTATGACCTTGCGCGCCGGCTGGCCGGTGAACTTGTCCGGCTCGGTAAGAACGTACTGGAGGCGGACGCTCTTGTCCCGCCCGGAAAACAGGTTCTTCAGATACCGGAACTCCCACCGCGAGCGGGAATCGATCAGCAGCACCTTCGTCTTGTCGTCGGTAACCGAAAGCGTCAGCGCGTAGGAGTTGTTGCCGGTGAAGACCTCGCCTTCGCAGCGGTCGATTTCGATACGATAGTCGTGCAGGCCGATCTTATCGGGCTTGTCGGCCAGTTGGATGCGTGTGCGGAAGACGTCGCCGGCGATGCGGATTTTCCTGGAATCGACCTGCTTTTTCCCGCGCAGGAGTTTCACGCCGACGGTTTTGCCCTTCAGCCCGTCGAGTTTCAACTCGGCGTTGATAAACATCTTATCTTCCAGATAGACCGTCTCGGGCGATTCGATTGAGATGATGGCCGCATCGGCCGGCGGCTTCGACCCGCCAATGACCACCGCCGACAATGCCGCGCCGGACCCGCCCATGGCGCGGGCGAGAGGCTCCATGTTCGTCTTGCTGTTGTCCTGCCCGTCGGTCAGCACCAGCACGCCGGCAAGGTCATCCTCGGCCGCCTCGGCTGTAACCTTCCGCAGCGCAGCGGCCAGATCGGTCCGTCCCAGCCGTTCGGCGTCGGGCGAACCGGTCGGCCTCGAAGCCGATAAGGACCGGTCCGAGCCGCCGGCGTCTGCGCCGGCGACCGGATCGGTCCAGTCCCCCGGATCGGCTTCGGTCAGGTCGGAAGCGAAGGTATAGACCTTGACGTTGTACTGGTCGGTAAGATACTCGATGAGGCTTTTATCGCCGGCCTTGTCGTCGCCGGGATTGGCCGGCTTATGCACCAGCGCAGCGACTGCCAGTTCCATCCGCGTGAGTTTCGCTACGGCATCGACGGCGGCGCGATCGTCGCCGGAGAGATGTTTGTAAAGCAGCCCGTCCAGCGCCGCTGCGGCGCGGTCCAGCGCCGGTTGGGCCTTACCCAGCCCGGCGGCCGACTGTCGCAGCGCTTTTCGCAAATTCTCGAAATTACCCGCCAGTTCGCCCGCCCGCTCCTCATGCGTCAAGCCGGCTGCATTCAGCAACTGCCGGCGCACCTGCCTGCTCAGGACAGCCTTGGCGTCGAGAATCTCCGCTCGCAGGTTCTGGGCGATGCCGGACTGATCACCGCGAATTTTCTCAATGGCGTCTATCTGCTCGCCGACGGTCTCGACCCAGGCCGTTACCTTCTCATGCAGTGTCTTGCGGCGATCGGACAGTTGCTTCGACATGGCGTCCTTCTTTGCACGCGCCAACCCGTCGAGCCGGGCAAGTTCACCCAGGACTTCGTCGCGGATTGACCGGAGGTTCTCGGCATTTTCCTCGAGCCGCCAGGGGCGACGAGCGGCAGGGACGGAAAAGTGTTCGGCCAGGCGAAGCCTCTCATGTGCCGCAAGGTTCGCCTCGTCGGCGATCCGCATCGAGGTCGATTCATCAAGCAGCACAACGAGCGTGCGTTTGGTGGTCCGTCCCCACGCCGATGCGAAGACCGGCTGGAGCAGCATGAGAATCACCAGTCCAAGAAGCGCCAGCCTCAGGCTTATCAGCAGCATCCCCGCCTTTCGCGTAACAATCCGCCGCTCCAGCCCGTACAGCCAGATTAGCGCCTCTGCCGCCAGCACTCCTCCCAGCGCCATCGGCCAGAGCGACCAGTCCGTCGCCAGCAGGCATATCCGCCCCAGTACCCCGAACGCAAGCCAGACGCCCCCGAACGCAAGCCCTATGCGAAGAACCGCTGTAATCACACCGCGTGCGCCGTGCAAAAGACCGGCGCCTTTGCCGACTTCAGGCCCGGCAGCGCCCATACGCCTGCCGAAACGGTAGAGCATCACCCAGCCGACAGCGCCGGCGGCGACGCCCGCAACCAGCAGCCAACTCGGCCAGCGATCAGACAGAATAAAATGTCCCGCTTCAGCGATAATCATCGCATAAACACCTCTTTGGCTCTTGTGTCTTCCGGGTGGCACCCAACCCGTTACCGGCACCGTTACAGGCTACTTGGTCGTTTTGCTAAACAGCGGTATTCCGGTCCGCCCCGAATGCGACCGGTTCGGCCAGGTGCATCTTTCGTTTGGCGGCGATGGCGCGGGTGGTGATAATCTCGGCTATCAGGAGCACCATCACCACAATGGCGATCTGCCGCCAGATTTCGCTTCCGGGCACGCCGCCGCGAATGGCGGCGGTCAGTTCGCCGATTGTCTCGGCGCGGGAAAGCCGCACGAATTGCCCGGCGCGGTTGTAGTCATCATTGGTAAGCAGCTCGAGTTTGCTCTCGTCGGGGTCGCTCATAACGACGAATGGAATCGCCTTTGCGCCTTCGTCGGCGGTTTCGGATTTGTCGCCTGTGGTCCCGGTTTTATCGTGCTTACCTGCCTGCTTAAGGAAGGCCGACAGGAACAGGCGATACAGTCCCGGCCTTGCGGTCAGTGAATATGTCGCCTGGCGGCGTCCCTGTCGCTTCCGCAGCCGCATTGCCGTTCGCCGGCCGTCGGGACCGGCGACCTCGGCCGTCCCGGCTGATGCGCCGGAATTATTCGCCGCGATTCCCGGTATCGTATAGACGAACTGCTGACCGGGAAGAAGGTTCATCGCCGGCTGGGCGGGAGCGGAGAGATAGTACACCAACTCGTGCACCATCGGCAGGAAGCATCTGTTAAGGTGCCTCGGCAGGTCGCAGAAATCCGTGTTCATCGGCACAGGCAGCGTCAGTACGAAACCTTTGCCCAACCTGCGCTGGACGAGGTACGCATCGCCGCAGTCCAGCGACGCTCCGACGGTAACTGCCCGGTCGTTGTCGTCCGGCGCCAGGACCCAGTGGCGCCTTATCCGCGCCGCCGCCAGGTCGCTCTCGGTCGGGTTCGACAGCAGCGTCAAGGCCGGATGATTAATCGAGTTCGGCGATATGTGCGCGGCGCCCTTGTCCGGATCGGCGAGCGACTGGTCGGTATGGACCTTTACCAGCCGGCAGCCGATAAGGCGATTGCCGTCGCCGGCGAGCCAGTTGTTGTAGAAATCCTTCCCTGCCCTCTCGCCCGGCGTTATCAGCAGCCCACCGCCTGATGCGACGAAATCCGTCAGTTTTTTAGCCGTTCCAGCCGGCAGGCGCGGCACGTTGGCCAGTACCACCGCTGTGTAGTCGCCAAACCCCTTCACCGACGCTATGTCGGCGGCCGATACCACCGTCGGGTCGATCAGGTGATCGTCCGGCCCATCGTCGCCGCCTGCATCAGCCTGTTCCGGCCGGCCGTTCGCCCCGTCCGGGTCAAACGCAAGAGCCAGAAAATCCCCGTCGCCGTCCCGCGACCTTGTCGAAGAGGTTCCCTCGACAATCAGCACCGGCAGCGTGTCCAGGACGTTCACCACGCGGGTGGTTTCGTTGTCGCCGGGCAGGTCGTCGTCGCAGACCACTCGCACCGACACGACGTGCGGGCCGGGGGAGGTGAAATGGTGATCGTAATCGACCGACCCGGACGCGCCCTCGGCAATCCCGCCGATCGAGCAGCGCTCGACCTTTCCGTCGATTATAAATTCGACGGCCTCGGGAGCAACGGCGCCGCTGCCTGTGTTGGCGACGGTCGCCGTAATCCTGACCGACCGGTCGGTCCCGATCACGGTGCGTGAGAAATTCAAGGCCGACGCCGAGGCGTTGCGCCATTTCTGCGGCGTCGCAAGCGTTCGCACGATGATAATCGGCCTGGTCGGGAGCGACTCGACCGCCTCGGCGAGGAACTCCCACCGCTTCGAGGCCGACAGGTCCCAGCCGATGCCCTGCCCGTCGGTAATCAGGATGATCCTCTTTGCCGGATTCGTCCCCGACGACAGCGTCAGTGTCGCGGCATGCAGCGCCTCGAGGACACGCATGGACCCGCCCGTGGCCGAAAGTTTATCCAGTGTCTCGTGGACCTCATCGCGGTCGGAAACAGGTGAGGGAATAACAGTCTGGGCGACGGGGCCGGCGAGGATCACGCTTACCGCGTCGCTCCCGCCGCAGACCTGAACCAATTGATGTGCCTCGTCGATTGCGCGCTGAAAATTGCTCCGACCGGACTGCCCCGCCGTCATGCTCAGCGAAGCGTCAATCACGATGGCAAGGTCCTGGGCGTCGTCGGTCTTGCCGAGCAGTATCCTTCCGGTCGTCAGGAAGGGTCTTGCCAATGCGAAAGCCAGCGCCGCCAGCAGGGCGCAGCGAAGGATCATGAGGATGATCTCTTCGATGAGAATCCGCCGATTGCGCGAGGCAAGGGAGGTTTCGAGAAACTGCATCGCCCCCCATTCCACAACAGTCGCCCGGCGGCGGTTGAGGATGTGAATAATGATCGGAATAGCCACACCGGCCAGACCGAATAACATGATGCCATTAAGAAACGTCATTTTGAACCAAGGGACTGGGGAATTGGGACCAGGGAATAGGGGAAAAACATGAGCCCCGGTTTTCCAGTCCGGCTATTATTTCGTTTTTTTCCTATTCCCTATTCCCAAGTCCCTGTTCCCTTTCCCCATCCCTATTCCCTTTCCTCATCGCGCCCGGCTCATTCGCTGCGCGAGGTAATGCGCCAAGGCGATATCAAAGTTCTGCCTGGTGGAAAGTTGTACGTAGTCGATATTCATCTGCCCGCATCCGATCTCCATACGGCGGATGAAATCGCTGACCCGACCGAGGTATTCGTTTCGAAGGGCAAGCGGGTCAAGCGGGACGCGGTGTGCGGCTCGTTCAAGGTTCTCAAAGACGCTCCAGCGGTCGAACGGGAAGGTCAGTTCCTCCTCTGCCATCACGTGCAGCAGCAGCACCTCGTGCCTGCGATAGCGGAAGTGGTGCAGGGCCTTGAGTATCTCGCCGACGTCGTCGAACAGGTCGGAGATGATGACGATCAGCCCGCGCCGGCGGACGCGGTCGGCCAGGTCGTGGAATATCCCGGACAGCGAGGTCTCCTGACCCGGTTCGGTGTCGGATAGTTCCTGTAGGATCACGCGCAGGTGGCTGGCCCGGCTGCGGGCGGGGATGTAACGCCGCAGGGACGTGTCGAACGTCGCCAGGCCCACGGCATCCTGCTGATGGATCATCAGGTGCGCCAGCGTCGCCGCCAGGAACCGGGCGTACTGGAACTTGGTGAGCACATCACCGTTGTGTCTGGCGGCCAGTTTGCCGGCGTACTTCATCGAGCCGGAGGCGTCCAGCAGGATCAGCGCGCGGAGGTTGGTCTCCTCGATGTACTGCTTGATGTAGTACCGGTCGGACCGCCCGAAGACGCGCCAGTCCAGGTCGCGGATGTTGTCGCCGGGGACGTATTCGCGGTGCTCGGCGAACTCGACCGAAAAACCCTTGTACGGGCTTTTATGCCGGCCTGAGATAAACCCCTCGACGACGCCGCGGGCAATAAGCTCCAGCCGCTGAATCTTCGCCAGCGCCGAACCGTCCAGAAGCGACATATATTCAGGTTGTCCGTTACCGTTCATTTGTTTTTTTGCTCAGCAAACTACCCTTCAGTCCCTTGGGGACGTTTTCCTTAGCCGCGGAGCGGCGTCTTTCTTAGCCCCGGGCGGCAGCCCGGGGAAAATGTCGCCGAGAAACCCAGCCCCGTAGGGGCGTCTTGTCCAATCGCAACCCACGACAGCAACAACACCAAGGCGCCCCGCTGGGGCTTGAAAAAATGCGCATCCCCAAACCCCGGGCTTCCGCCCGGGGCTAAGAAAGATGCCCCTACGGGGCTTGAAAAAAGCCTCGGCAAGATTCAATACCGTATTACCGGATGACCGAAAAAAACCTTTATCAGTGGATGGCACGGTCAAGTCGAAGACTTGGCCGTGGTTCGGCGTTACCACGGCCAAGCCTCACTTCGTTCGGCTTGACCGTGCCACCCATCCTTACGCTACTTGTTCTTCAACGACCGGTCGGATTTCCGTCAGTAGTCGCTGGACTATTTCGTCTGTGGTTACGCCGGCGGCTTCTGCGTTGAAGGTGGTGATAATCCGATGCCGCAGCACGGGCGGCGCTACGGCCCGGATGTCGTCGGTGGTTACGTGGTATCGCCCGTGCAGGATCGCGCGGGCCTTTCCGGCGAGGATCATGTAAATCCCCGCACGCGGGCCTGCGCCCCAGTTGACCAGTTCGTTTATGAAGTCCGGCGCCTCGGTCCTCGCCGGGCGGGAGGCACGCGCCAGGTCGCGGGCGTACTGGAATACGTGGTCGGCCACGGGCACGCGGCGGACAATGTCCTGCAAACGCAGGATATCCTCGCCC
>DAOVFI010000102.1 GCA_030673005.1 Planctomycetales bacterium | reverse complement strand
GCACGGTCGCGGCTCGTTTATCTCCTACCATCTCATAAACTTCGTGCGCCCACGTATAATACGGTTTGATCTCGCTGAATCTCTTTTCACTCGCCACAGTGTCAGTATAGCACAGGCTATACACAACACAAGAGAAATTTTTGCCGGCGTTGGCGTACTATTTGCCCAACCTTTCACATGCCGGAGGTTTCTATTAATATGTCGGTATGACCAAGCGGGACGTTGTCATTGATGCCCTGGAGTTTCGTCGGCCGGCTTATGTGCCGTGGCAGATCGATTTGACCGTCGATTGCGCCCGGCGGCTCAAGGAATACCTGGGCGTCGAGGACCTTCGCGACTTCCTCGAAGGCCACTTCGTCACCGTCTCGCCGGGTATCCACGACTTTGTCAAGATCGACGAAACCCGCGTCCGCGACCATTACGGCGTTACCTGGGACCGCTCGGTCGATAAGGACATCGGCGTGCCGGTCGATTGGCCGCTGAAAGAGCCTACGTTCACCTGGTATGAATTTCCCGACCCCGACGATCCGAAATGGTACGCCGGCCTGGCCGAACGAATTGCCGCCCACCCCGGCCGCTTCAGCCGGTTCGCTATCGGTTTCAGCCTTTACGAGCGTGCATGGACGATGCGCGGCATGGAAAACCTGCTGATGGATATGATCGAGCGGCCGACATTCGTCGATGAGTTGCTCGACGCTATCTGCGAGCACAATCTCGCCCTGATCCGCCACGGCCTCCGGTTGGGGGTTGACTGCATCCACTTCGGCGACGATTACGGCTCGCAGGTCGGGCTGATTATGGGCGTTAAGATCTGGCGGCGATTCATCAGGCCGAGACTGGCGCGGATGTACGCCGCAGCAAGCGACGCAGGCAAGTACGTCTCGCAGCACTCCTGCGGCAAGGTACAGGAACTTTTCGGCGACCTTGTCGAGATGGGCCTGCGCCTGTTCAACCCATTCCAGCCGGAGGTTATGGACGTCTTCGATTGCATGAAGCGATACCACGGCAAACTCGCTTTCCACGGCGGCTTGAGCATTCAGAAAACGCTCCCGTTCGGCGGCGTCGATGAAGTACGGGAAATGACGGCCCGCCTGATTCAGGCCGGCGGGGACGGCGGATACATCTTCGCCCCTTCCCACGCCGTCCCGCCCGACGTCCCGCCGGAGAACCTTGCAGCCATGATAGAAGTCCTCAAGGCCCAGCCGGGGTTCGGCGACGAACAATAGAAAAACAAGCAGGGATGCACAGGATGCAGGAGATAAAACTTTTCTTTCTTTTTTCTTTTATTGTCACTATCCCCTGTACCTGCCGGTAGGCAGGTTCTTGCTGATGTTCCGGGTTGCAGTTGTTTTGCCGTTTGAAATTCATATCCCTCGAGCGTAACCTTTTTACACCCGTTGCGTTTGATATTATATGGTATCGGTGGTGGCACAGGTTTGTAACCTGTGCTTTAGGGCTGCTGGAGACACAGGTTGCAAACCTGTGCCACAGGCGGGAGGCTTCAATGACGGATGCATCGAAACAACCGGCGGACGTAAGGATTATCGAGAATCTCAGGCAGGCCAAGGCCAAACTGCTGGCCGAACTGCACAAGGTCATCATCGGGCAGGATGATGTGATCGAACTTCTGCTCCAGGCGGTCCTCTCTCGCGGGCACTGCCTGCTGGTGGGCGTGCCGGGCCTGGCGAAGACGCTGATGGTCTCGACGCTGGCCGACGTGATGAAACTTCAGTTCAACCGCATCCAGTTCACGCCCGACCTGATGCCGTCGGACGTTACCGGTACGGAGATCATCGAGGAGGACCGCACCACGGGCAAGCGGGAATTCCGATTCGTCAAGGGTCCGATATTCGCCAATATCATCCTAGCCGACGAGATTAACCGCACCCCGCCCAAGACTCAGGCCGCTCTGCTCCAGGCGATGCAGGAGTATCACGTAACGGCTGCGGGAACCAGGCACGACCTGCAACTGCCTTTCTTCGTCCTTGCCACGCAGAACCCGATCGAGCAGGAAGGGACCTACCCGCTGCCCGAGGCCCAGCTGGACCGGTTCATGTTCATGGTCTTTGTGGATTATCCTTCGTTGGATGAGGAGCGTCTGATTGTCAAGACAACGACCGCCGACATCGCCGGGGCGCCCGAGCCGGTTCTGTCGGCTGAAGACATCCTCGCTCTTCAGCGGATCATTCGGAAGATGCCCGTCAGCCAGCACGTAATCGATTACGCCGTCAATCTCGCCCGTGCGTCCCGCCCGTCCGACCCGACCGCGCCGGAGTTTATCGGCAAGTATCTTACCTGGGGCGCCGGACCGAGGGCGTGTCAGTACCTTATCCTTGGCGCAAAGAGCCTGGCACTGCTGCACGGGCGGTTCAACGTCTCATGCGAGGACGTCCGGGCCGTCATAAAACCCGTCATGCGCCCCCGGATATTCACCAACTTCAACGCCGACGCCGAGAGTGTCAAGCCCGACGACCTGATCGAGATGCTCGTCAAGGCCGTGCCCGAACCGTCCGTTAAGGACTACGCCGCCGCGAAATAAATCGCATGGGTGGTACGTCCGGGGGTGGCACGGTCAAGCCGAACGCCTGCCTGCCCTTCGGGTCTGAGCCTCTCTTCGAGCCTGAGCCTCAGAGCCGAAGGCAGGGTCGAAGACCGGCAGGCAGGCAGTGAGGCTTGGCCGTGAGGTCGCCGGATCACGGCCAAGTCTTTGACTTGACCGTGCCACCCTACCGCGATTCGCCGCTTCCGAATTGTTTCCATGCTGCGCCTGCGGCGCCGATCAGGCCGGCGTCGTTTCCAAGACTCGCCAGTGCAAGGGTTGTCTTCGGTTCGGCAATGCTCCAGTGCAGGCGTTTGAATTGCTCGGTTAGAGGCTCCATCAGGTCGCCGCCGGCCTTTGCCATCCCGCCGCCGAAGACGATCAGGTCCGGATCGAGCAGGCGGGCCAGGTTGACACAGCCGACGGCCAGGTAACCGACGGCGCGGTCCCAGACCTCCGCCGCCAGGTCGTCGCCTGCCTTGCGGGCCTCGTTGACGTCCGCGGCGTCCAGATTACCCTTGCTTCTCAGCACGTCGGCGAGGCTGCTGTCGCGCCTGTCCTGCTCGATGAGCCGGCGGGCATATCGACCCAGGGCCGATGCCGAGGTGTACCGCTCCAGGCAGCCCCGCTGACCGCAGGGGCAGGGTTCGCCTTCCGGCTCGACGATCGTATGACCGACTTCAGCGCCGATGCCGTGAGCGCCGCGAACGAGTCGGCCGTCGATGACGATCCCGCTGCCGATGCCCGTACCAAGCGTCAGCATGACCATCACGGACGTCCCCTCGCCCGATCCACAGAGGTATTCGCCCAGTGCGGCGGCGTTGGCGTCGTTTTCCAGCACAGCCGGGGCGCCCAGGCCCTCGGATACGAGCCTACGAAGCGGGATATTCACGAAGCCGGGGATATTCGGTATGCCGATAACCACGCCGGCGTCGAGATCGAGCGGGCCGGGAGAGCCGATGCCCACGCCGACAACCTCGCCGCCGGAAAGCCCCTCCCGGTCGAGCAACTTCTTGGCGCCGGAGATCATCGCCTCGACCACGCCGTCCGGACCTGCCTCTGCCGGCGTCGGCGATTGAAACTTACCCCGCACGGACATGCCTTCATCCAGAAGGGCGAACTTAATGAACGTCCCGCCCAGGTCTATCCCAATACAAACTCCAGTCATCCGGTAAGCCTTTCTACGAACCGATCCTCCCAGGCAGCAAAAATCAGCAACAGACTCAATTTCAGGGTGGCACGGTCAAGTGAGTCAAGGTTGGAAGACCTTGGCTCACTTGGCCGTGTCCGGCGGCCTCACGGCCAAGACTCCCTGCCTGCCGGCAGGCGCTGCGCTCCGTCTTGACCGTGCGCCACCCGGTCGTGCCACCCGGAAGGGTGTCCGTAATCTTTTCTGCTAACCGACCTTCTTGAGCCACTCATCCAGCGTCTTGACTCGCTCAGCCGGGGCGGCCTTGGTGTCGTAACCTTTCAACTGCGGCGCCAGCGTCGAGAGAATTTTTAATATCGCCTTTTCGACGGCGGGGTCCGGCTTTTCCGAAGAGTTTTTTTCGCGCAGTTGACGAACAAGCGGTCCGACGGCCCGTTCCTTCATCGCCGCAAGTTCCCTGGCGGCGGCCTCGCGTGCGCCGGCATCGGTCCCGGAGAGTCTCGCCACCAGTGTCGAGACGCGCTGACTATCGATCAGACGCTGCCGGCCCTCCGCCTTACGCAGGATTTCGCTCAGCGTCTTGGCTTGCTGTTTATTAAGACGCCTGGGCAATCGCTGTAGCGCCGCCCCCGCCAGGCGCACGACCGCGTTCCAGTCTTTCTCGGCCGACAGAGCGGCCAGACGCTCCTGAAGCGCCGCAATAGCCGCATTAAACTGCTTGAATTCCTTGGCGCCGACATCGGCTATCTTCCCTATGACAGTGGCGTCTCCGGCCGACAGCAGTGTCTTTATCCATTCGACCCAGATTTTCCGGGCGTCATCGGTCTTACCGGCCTTGACCATCGCGGCGTGGACGGCCGATAGTTCGCCGGCGGCTTCTGCCGGTCTGTCGGCGCTCATCAGCGCCCGGCCCAGGCGGAGACGAACGGGAATCCACTTATCGACCTGCTGTGCGGGAATCCTCCCAACCCACAGTTTCAGCACGTCAATGAGATATCCGGTCGCATCGGTTCGCTTGGCCAGTGTTCCGGCCAGCGCCTCCATCTTCGCCGTTTCGGCCTTGGTCAGCAGACCCATCACGACCGACCATGCCTGCCGGCGGACGGCGGCGTCCGGCTCGACCTTCGCATCCGTGCGGGAGAGGATCGTCTCGACATGCTCTGCCTGCCCCAGCGCCCCGACAGCCGCTATCGCAGCCAGTCGAACTCCACGATCCTCGTCGCGAACCAGAGGCGCCACCGACGAGGCGCTTTCGGGAAGACGCAACTGCTGAAGGGCCTTGATCCCGCTGAGTCGCACCGCCGCGGAATGGTCTTTCAAAGCCGATGTAAACAGCCCGGCAAGGCGCTTGTCCTTCAGTACGCCCATCGCACCAAGAATCGCTTCGCGCAGACCGGCCGAATTGTTGGCGGCGCCGGCGCGGTAGCGTTTGGTAAGGACGTCGGCGGCTGCGGCGCGGCGCTCGTCGGAAAGGTTGTTCTTCTCGGCGATGCGCGCCAAGGCCCCGGCCGCCGCCGCAGCGACCCGACGATCAGTATCGGAAATACCCGTCAGGAGTTGCTCCCATACCGAAGCGTCGCGCAGCAGACCCAAACCCTGATAGATCGCCTCGCGGACCTGCGAGGATTGTTCGACTTTCAACCTTCCGGCGAGTATTTGAACGGCCTGGTCGCCGGTGATACTCGCTATCAGTATGACCGCAACGCTTCTGACGGCAGGGTCGGCATCGGTTACCCTCGCCCGCACCTGCACAAGCAAAGGTTCGCCCAGCGCTCTCTCGACCGTAAGGCGCTGCCGGGTCAGTCTGACGGCCGCCAGGCGGACTTCGGCGAGCGGGTCGGACAGCATCTCGACCAGCAGGGCGTCACGCCCCGTCGGTGGCGTGGCTGTGTAAAGGTCGTTCATCGCATCCGCCAGGCGACGGCGAAGTTCGGCGTTCTTACGCTCCAGGTCGAGGTTGGCTTTGGCAAGTGTCTCAGCCAGGTCCGCAAGCCACTCCGAACGGCGCTTGTTCCTGTTACGCGCCCACCACGACTTCCATCGCCGCGGGTTCCGGCCGAAGGCGCGGATGCTGGTAAGATTCGCCAGTGCGTCACATGCGGCGTTGCGGATCGTCTCGTCCGGCTCGTTCAGCAGTGATACCAGGGCATCTACCGCCTTCTTGTCGAGGACCCGCTGTATGGCCGAGATGATTACCAGGCGGATGTCCCGGTCAGTTCGACGGGCCGAAAGCAGTCTGATGAGTTCGTCAAGCCCGCCGTAGTCCCTGCTGGCCGCCAGCGCCTCGGCGGCAGGGGCGCGAACAGACGTATCATCGGCCTTGAGCATCGCCAGGAGCGGCTTGACGAATTCCTTGTTAGACCGACCTGATTCAGATATGGCTGCGGCGACGGCAATCCGCCCCGGCCGGTTGGACGCATCGGCCAGAAAGTCCCGTAACGCGGTCCTTGCCTGGGGATATGGGCGTCTCAGCAGGAGCAGCGCCGCCTCGCGCTTGGTTTTGGACGTCCGCGCCGGATCGGAAAGTTGGGCTGTGAGTGTCTTCAACTCGATCTGCTGATCGGGCGTCAGCGCCGGCTGGGCCGATTGCACAGCGCAGGTAGCCATGCCGACAGCCGTTACCGCAAGGAACAACGAACAGACTTGTCGAAAAACCTTCACAACTCTCACCACTTTTTTATATATCGGTCGAAGACGACTTTATATGTATTGAATCCCGCTGTCCACCGTCCGAGCCGCACAAAATACGAAATTAATCGCCTACCGCAAGACTGTGACGGTGTTATAGAATTGCAGGTGGGTCAGACGCCGGAATTGTAAGGTCGGGATTCGCTGGAGAAAACAGGCAACGAAAGGAGCAATGAAAAGAGTGATGCCGATAAGAATCGAGACAGCAGCGGTGTTCCTTGCCGCAGTGTTGGTGACTGGAACAGGCACTAGTATTGCCGACAAGGACGCCTCCGCGACGGATAAAGCAAAAGCGCCCTCGATTGCCGGAGCCAGAATCACTTCCTGGTCCAATACAAGGACGAAGGATAGAGACAGGGTATTCCTGGTCAAATCCGCCGAGAAGATCACCTTCAGTATCAAGGTCGATGGGGCCAGGCACTACCAGTGGCGGGTGGATAAGGAAGTCTCAGAAAACGCCAACGGCAACTCGTTCCAATGGACCGTACCTGATAAGAAAGGCATATGGAAGATATGCGTAAGGGCGACAAACACCGACCAGGACAAACGCATACGAAGCCTGGTGACGGCGTGTAAGGCTCTTGCAGGAAAAAAACTTAGGGCCGGTAACTGGGACGACTGGACGTTGGACCCTTTTTGTCCGTCTCGCAGCCGGCACGAGTGGATCGTCTCGACCTTCCTGAAAAAGACGAGTCCGGGGCAATCCATCCAGGCGGCGATAAATTCAGTGCCGCCTGAAGGAGGTATCGTGGAACTTGCAGCCGGAACGCACACTGTCAAGGCCACAATTCACATCACCAGAAGCAACATTGCACTTGTGGGGGCGGGTATGGATAAGACAATACTCGTTCGGGCCGCCAAGGGAATTTCACCCGTGATAGACATAAACAAATCGGGCGATGCCAAGGCGCGGAGCGCCTGGCATTACAACAACAAGAACGACTCGTGGTTGTCCAGTTATCCCAGGAAGCCGCTCAAATTAAACGACATTCTGAAGAATGTAACTGTCGGGTATATGTGCATCAGGGGCGGCGGCGAACATTCAAACGATCTTCATGCAATTGCCGCAGCAGAGACCGTCGATTCGGTAATATCGGACGTGAGAACCGAAAACCACGACCAGTATGGAATACAGGTTGACGATTCCATAAATACAGTCGTAAGGCGATGCTCTTCAAACGGGGATGGAGGAGCAGTCTTCATGGCTGGAGATGTTTCCTGCCATATAGTGGAATGTTCGGCCAGGGGTAACTGGAGATACGATTGCTTCCAGACCAATGGTTGGTGGTACTCTCCTTATACGGAACTTCCCGAGTATCCTTGTTCGTCGGTCCTCCGAAACAGCAGTATCGGCGGCCCGGGAGGTTTTTTCATCTATTCGACAACTGAATGTCTGGTAAGCGAGAACACGAGCGAAAAGGCTAAGCGTTATGGCATGTCCCTTACGATTTCTAGAAACTGCCTTGTAGCGGGGAACATTCTGCGAGGATGCAGGCAGGTGGGACTCAACTTCCACCACAGGGACATTCATCCTTACCACAATGACGTCGTGGGAAATTTTATCTATGGCAACAGCGGGGACGGAATACGTCTTAAGCGTGGAGGAGCGCCGCTGACCGCTAATATCG